>JAAXGS010000040.1 GCA_012271225.1 Dehalococcoidia bacterium
GTCAGCACAACCCGCTGCGCCATCAGGACGCGAGCCTCACCGTGGGGGCGTCTCCGCTGCGGGGGCGGGTCATCGCCAGCACCATCAGCACGGCAAGGGCAAGCGGAATCACAACCGTGACGAACGCGATGCGATACCCGTAATCATCCGCGATCCATCCGACCAGGACGGGCGAGAGCAGGCCGCCAATCGCCCCCGCGCCCACCTGAAGGCCCATCAGGGAGCCGAATATACCCCTGCCCCAGTAATCGCCCTGCAGGGACAGGCGCGCCGCGTTGCTTCCTCCCCATCCGGAGCCGTACACAATTTCAAAGACCAGCGCGACCCAGATGTTGGCGACGAACAGAAACAGCACGCCGCCAGCCAGCTGCAAGCTCAACATCGCCGCGACAACAAGGCGCTTGTCAAAGCGGTCCGCCAGCGCGCCGGAGAAGAACCGCATCGGAATACTCGCGACCGTGAAGACCACCACCATCAGGCCCGCGATCTCCTCCCGGAAACCGTAGCTGACCAGCGCCGGAATGTGATGCACCACCATGGCGGTGATCGCCACCTGCTGCATGGAGAGCGCGCCCACATACAGCAGGTATGGGCGGCTCAGCAGAACACCCCGCACGGACGGGAAGGACTCCTCAACGATCGGCGATGCGGCGTTCTGCCGCCGCCTGGAGGCCGGAAGGTCATCTGTATCTGCCAACGGCGGATCACCGTCCAGTCGGAGCCCGTACTGTTCCGGCGGCCCGCGCAGGACAAGCGCGAGTGGGATGCAGGTAACCCACGTGCCGATACCCGTGAGGAGGGCCGTGTCTCTCCAGCCGTATTCCCGTATCAGCACAACGAGCAGCGCCGTGATCAGTCCGGCAAAGCCCGGCCCCATGAAGGTTAGCCCCAACGCCTTGCCGCGATTGCGCAGGAACCAGTTGCTGACGGCGGTGGCAACCATGACGTACGACGTCGCGCCCATGCCGCTGCCGATCAGGAGAAAGGCGACGTAGTACTGCCATGAGGACTCAACCCGGCTGAGGACGATGAAGCCCAGTCCGCCGAGGAACATCGCCGCGGCGGTGACGAACCGGGGCCCGAAACGGTCCGTCAGATACCCGATGGTGGGGCTCAGGACGGCAGTCTGCGCGGCCTGTATGGAGGGGCCAAGTGAGACACGCGCGCGCGTCCAGCTCAGGTCAAGCCGGATGCTGTCAAAGAAGGCGCTGAAGCCAAAGAAGCTGACGCCCGTTGTATAGAACATCAGGTACAGCCCGGACAGCGCCATCCACCAGCCGTAGAAGACGCCGCGCGGCCGCGGCACTCGCGCGCGGGCCGCCATCACGCGGCCCTGAATTGCAGGCACATGCCACATGCTAGGCGCAGCATCGGCGCAAACACAAACGGGGCGCTGACAGTGGGCGCCCGCGCGTTGCTACAATAAACGCGGTCTGACCACTCACCGCTCAGCATGCACGCACCGGGACAGAGGAGATCCAGCGAATGCCCCTACCGCCGCAGGCGCGTCGAGTCGCACAGCTTCCCCCCTATCTCTTTGTCGAGGTCACCCGCAAGATCAATGAAAAACGCGCGCGGGGCGAGGACGTCATCTCCCTGGCCATTGGCGATCCCGACATCCCGTCCGCTCCCCACGTGATCGACGCCCTGCAGAACGCGCTACGGGACGTCGCCAACCACCGCTACCCGGAATCGGACGGCCTCCCCTCATTCCGGCAGGCCGTCGCCAACTGGTACAAAACGCGGTTCGGCGTTGAGTTTGACCCCGACACGGAGGTTCTGCCCACCATCGGCTCAAAGGAGGGCATCGCCCACATTGCGTGGTGTTACCTGGACCCGGGTGACATCGCGCTGGTTCCGGACCCCGGATACCCCGTCTACAGCGTTGGGACGATGCTTGCGGGGGGTGAATCCCACCTCATGCCACTGCGCCGGGAGCGGGGCTTCCTGCCGGACCTTGACGCCATACCGGAGGACGTGGCGCGCCGCGCCAAAATCCTGTGGATCAACTACCCCAACAATCCCACCGCCGCCGTCGCGGAACTGGATTTCTACACCCGTGTCGTCGAATTCGCCAGGCGGTATGACATCGTCGTCTGCCATGACGGGCCGTACACTGAGGTCGCCTTTGACGGATACAAGCCGATGAGTTTCATGCAGGCCCCCGGCGCGCGTGACGTCGGCATTGAGTTCCATTCCCTGTCCAAGTCCTACAACATGACCGGTTGGCGGATTGGAATGACCGTGGGGAACGCGGAGGTGACCAACGCGCTGATGCGCATCAAGTCCAACGTGGACTCCGGCGTTTTTCAGGCTGTGCAGTTGGCCGGCATCGCGGCGCTGGAGGGGCCGCAGGACGTGATCGATCACCACAACGCCGTCTATCAGGCGCGGCGGGATCGGCTCATTCCCGTCCTGCGTTCCATGGGCCTTGAGGTTGACCCGCCCAGGGCGAGCCTCTATGTCTGGGCCAAGCTGCCGGATGGCGCGCTGTCCGGAGAGTTCGCCTCACGTCTGATTGAGACGGCGAACGTCGTCGTCACGCCCGGCCGCGGCTATGGCGAGGCGGGAGAGGGTTTCATTCGATGCTCTCTGACGGTGGCGGATGACGCGCTCGACCGCGCCCTTGAGCGGTTGTCCGGCGTCACAGTCGCTGAGCTGGTGTGAGCGCAGGGGAGCGCGGCGTGACAGAGTATTCAAGACGCGGCGGCGCGGCGGAGCGCATACAGGCGGTTCCTGTGCTCTCCGAGAAACTCTCAGAGAATGAGGAGCGCATCCTCCTCTTTCTTGCGCGGCAGGCCAGCTCCGTCACGCTGCCGGACATCATCCGGGGGCTTGAGATGGAGCGCGGCGACCTGAGAAACACCCTGCGCAGACTGTACCGGCGCCGCTTCATCGTCATCTCCCGCGGCATCAGGTCAATTCCGGACACGTATCTCCTGTCCGGCGGGGCGCGCCTGTACGTGCGCCACCATCTGCTGCACGACACTGTGGATCGTCTGCCGATTGAGACGCTCACGGCGGCCAATCAGCGCCGATAGCGTAACGACGCGGCGCGCGGCCTCGCCGCGCTCACTCACAGGTCAGCATTGAACGCGAACCAGTTTGTCCACCAATACCAGGCGATGTACACGCCCGCGAGAATGAGCAGCTGGGCGCTGATCTTCTCCACCAGGGGCAGGGCCTGCCGGATCACGGATCGGATCACGTCCTTAAACACCGCCGCGCCCAGGGTGAGGCCGATGAGTCCAATGCCCATGCCCGCTCCGTAGACGAGGAACAGCACCAGCGCGGCGGGCCCGCCAATCACCTGCCCCTGAGCCAGAATCGCCAGGAAGATGGGGAACGTGCAGCTCAGTGTGGCAAGCGCGTAGGCAAGGCCAAAGAGGAAGACGGAGATCAGCCCACGGCTTCCAGTGCCCCAGTTCACCCCGATGGTCGGGATGAGGGTCAGTGAGCGCCCCGTCAACAGCATGTACTCGCCAAGAATGATCAGGCCAATCCCAACGATAAAGGCCACGGTGGGCACGATGTCGCGCAGGAACGTCCCGATCACGCTCCAGACCACGCCGAACGCGCCGAACAGGAGCAGGAAGGCGAGCGCCGCCGTTGTGCCGACAAGCATCGCCTGCCCAAGCCGCGCGGTGATCGCGCGCCGCTCATAGCCCTCCTCACGGGAGCCGATGTAGTAGCCAATGTAGGCGGGAAGCATCGCCGCGCCGCACGGGCTTGCCAGAGCGACAAACCCGGCGCTGAACGCAAAGGCAAACGGCAGACTGAACATCAGGAAACGCTGAACGAAGCCGAGGGCGCAACGGCCGTCACGCGGCGCCGCGCGGAACCCGGTTCAGGCAGATGGCGGCGCGGACGGCGGGCGGCAGGGAAACTACGCGCCGCTGTTCTCTTCATCAATGACGGAGCACGACATGACGCGCCCGGCGCTCTCGGCGATCATCGCGTCCCCAAGAGCAAGGATATCCCGAACGCGCTGATCGGTGACGGAATAGAAGACATTGCGGCCCCGCCGGTCCGCATCGACAAACCCGCACCAGCGGAGGCAGGACAGGTGGCTTGACACCCTGCCCTGCGGCGCGCCCAACAGTTCAACAAGCTCGGACACGCTCCGTTCCGATTCAAAGAGGATGCGCAGGATGCGCAGCCGCGTCGGATCTCCGAGACCCCGAAAGAATCGCGCGGCCGTTTCCGCCCCGGGCGGAACGGCAAGCATCGGCCCCGTTGGAGCCAGCGTCATGACGTGAAGTCCCTGCATAGATGGACCATCCAATCCTGATTCACTAGTCTCCCATCGCGCCTGCGAGCGCCGCCGATGCGGAATCGGCGGCGCTCGCAGGTCTGCGATTTGTGCATTATACCGACCACAGCCGCGCTGCCGCAAAAACGCGCGTGCGGCGGGCCCGTTCACGCGCGGACGGCGGCCCTGTACAACGCCCGCGCCGTCCGTACAATCGATGCTTGAAGCGGGTACTCATGCGAGCGACACTCTCACACCGATACTCCTCCTCGGCCATTGCGGCGCTGATCGTCGTCGCAGCGGCCCTCATCCTGGCAGCCTGCGGGGGCGCGGAGACGCCGTCCCCCACCGCCGTCACCGCCACGCCAACGGCGACAGCGACTGCAGTCCCGACTCAGACATCCACAGCCATCCGCGCCCCGACGCCGCGCCCGATCACTCTGCCCGGCGACGAGGCGCCGCACAGCGATCCCGTCGAGTGGTGGTATTACAGCGGCGTCATGCGTGACGAGGCGGGCGCCCGATACGGTTTCCACTTTGTGATCTTCCAGGTGAAAGACGGGCAGACCGGCGGCACGGCGTACATGTCCCACGCATCCGTGACGGACATCGGGCGGGATACGCATGAACAGGCGTCGCGGTTTGCGCTTGGAGCGCAGGGGCAGCCGGCGTCGGGATTCGCGCTCACCGTCTCCGACTGGGCTCTCATCGGCGAGAATGGTCGGCACGCATTCAGCGCGGAGACGGACACGTACGCGCTTGATCTGAACGTCAGCGCCGCCAAGCCCGCCGCCCGCCACAACCGGAACGGGTATCTGATCGGCCTCGGCGGCTGGACGTACTACTACAGCTGGACGCGCATGGACGTCACCGGAACCTTGACCACCGACGGGCATGAGAGGGCCGTGACGGGCGAGGCGTGGATGGATCACCAGTGGGGAGATTTTGAGATTCTGGGCTATCCCACCGGCTGGCAGTGGTTCGCCGTTCAGATGGAGAACGGGCATGAGGTGATGGTGGCGGAGAGCCGAGAGGAGTCCGGTGAAACGATCGTCTACGCGACGCTTGTCGATCCGGCCGGCGGAACAACTCACGTGGATGGAGACGCCATCTCCCTGGACGTCCTTGGCGAATGGACAAGCCCTCATACGGGCGGCGTCTACCCCGCCGGATGGCGCATTGCCATTCCGGAACAGGAACTGTCCATGACGCTGACGCCGGTTCAGGATGATCAGGAAATCACGCTCGCCTTTCCCAGACACACAATCTATTGGGAGGGGCTTGTGGACACAGAGATCACGTTCAATGGCGAGCCGGTCAGCGGGTCCGGCTACGTTGAGCTTGTCGGCTACGTTCCGCCGCTGCCCTCCCCCACTCCCGCGGCCGGGTAGCCCGGAAACCGCGCGGCGCTCCTATTCGTCCTCATCCATGTCATAGGCGCGGGTGGTCGCGCCCCAGCGTTCCGCGTGGCGCGCGCCAAGGTCGGCAAGCAGCGCGGAATAGTCCGGCGTATCGATGGGGTCGGTCGTCATCACATAGGCGTCCTCGTCGTTGTCGGAGTAGTAGCGCTTGCGCCGTCCAACGGTCTTAAAGCCGTACTTGTGGTACAGGTTCTGGGCGACATCGTTTGAGACGCGCACCTCCAGTGTGACGGCGCGGCAGGACAGCAGCTTGCTCGCCTCAACAGCGCCAATGAGGAGCAGCTCCCCGATCCCCCTCCCCCGATGTGTCCTGCGCACGCCAACGCTGGTCACGTGACCCTCATCGATGATCGTCCACAGGCCGAGATAGCCGGCGATCAACTCCTCAGTGGGCGGCGTCTCCGCCTCGCCGCCCAACAGACGCCTGACCGCGTTCTTCAATCGCGCGCCGCGCCCGCGCCCGTTGCCCTGTATCCTGGGATTTCGCGGCAGCCCGTGCTCCAGGGCGTAGGCGTCATAGGGCGCGTCACGCGAGACCGCGACAAGGTAATGGGCATAGCGCCGCTCCCGCAGGTCCCGCCTAAAGGGCGGCGCGTACCTGTTCTCCGGAAAGGCGTCCTGATCAATCTGCGTGCCCTGCTGAATGTCGCCCTCATGCATGGGACGCAACAGCCACGGCATAACTCGGGTACTATCGTTATGTATTGCCACCTGCCACCACCTCGCTAGAGAATAAAGTGAAATGACGCGGGGCGCGTCTAACTTTGCGGCCAATTGAGACGTTATTGGATGTAGTGAATGAACATCGAGCCGCCTGAGTCTGACGCAGGGTCAGAGGGGGCGCTGGCGGACACTGCCATCGCAGGGATTGTGCAGCGGGCGCAGAACGGAGAGGCGGCGGCGTTTGGACAACTGTATGAGTTGTTTTCTGACAGGGTGTACCGCTACGTGGCCTACCGGGTGGACAGCAACGCGGACGCCGAGGACATCACGGAGGACATTTTCATTCGTATGCTGGAGGCGATTGGCTCCTTCCGCTGGAGAGACGTCCCTTTCGCGGCATGGCTCATGCGAATCGCCCATAACCGCGTCATCGACCACTACCGCCGCGGCCGCGTTCGCGCCGCAACGCCGCTGGATGACGCGCCCCCGCTCCCATCCCGGGACCGGGACCCCCAGGAGCGCATCGAGACATTCTCAGACCTGCAGGACCTGCGGCTCGCCATGGCCGGACTCACGGACCTGCAGCGCCAGGTCATCTCCCTCCGGTTTGGATCAGACCTCAGCATCGTGGAGACCGCAAAGGCCATGAACCGGAACGAGGGCGCGATCAAGGCCCTGCAGCACAGCGCCATTCGCGCGCTGCGCCGCCGCATGCTTGCACAGGATGAGTCAGACGGCGGGGGGCAATCATGACGACGCCCCAGCCCATCGACCCCGCCGTCGCGGACGCCCTGAACGAGTGTCTCGAGGCTGTTCTGCGCGGGGAATCCATCGCAGACTGCCTGAACCGCTATCCCTATCTTGCCGATGAGCTGCGGCCACTGCTCCTGACCAGCGCGGTCGCCGCAGAGGCTGCGCCGCCGCGCGATGAAACGGCGCGGCGGGTCAGGCAACTCCGCTTTGACGGCGCAGTTCATCACCATCTCGCAACCAAACGGACACGGGGATGGGGATTCCTGTCTCCGTTCCGATGGTGGGAGCGCCGCTCGTCGGCGTGGTCGCGCGCTTGGGCCGTTGGCCTCTCCACGCTTGTCCTGACTCTCGCGCTCAGCACGGGCGCGGCCCTCGCGTCCACGGACGCGCTGCCGGACAGCCCGCTGTACCCTGTGAAGCGCGTCACGGAGAGGGCCCGCCTGGCCGTCACGTTCTCTGAAGACAGCCGCGCCCTGTACCATCTGGAGCTCATTGAGCGCCGCACGCTGGAACTGGCCGCAGTCGCGGAATCCGGCAAGACCGAGCACGTTGCGGAACTCAGCAACGATGTGCTCAAGAACATTGAATTCGCGCGGGTGGAAGCGGGGTACACGCCCTCCGGCGAGATGGTTATGACGGACGTATCGGCGGAGAGCGCCCCCATAAGCGCTCTCTCCGCGGCTTCTCCGCTTGACTCCGCCAGTGTGCAGCAGACAGGCCTCGCGGAAAGAGCTGCGCCGTCCCTCGCCTATGATCAGGGCGGCGATCCCACAGCAGACGCGCAGCAGATCGCCGCGTCCGCCCCAACCCTTGACGGCGAGACTCCGACGTTTCTGGAGGCTGAGAGGGACACAGCCGCCCAGGCGTACGCCGCGCTCCTGATCGCCCAGCAGCTCGCGCCGGAGCACGCCCGTCCGCACTTCACCCACGCCCGCATGCTGGCGGAACAACGGTACAGGGAGACGCGCCTGCAGGGAGAGGCGCAGCCGATCTCCCACACCCTTTTCGCCCAGGGCATCGTGCGCATCAACGGCGGCGTGATGACGCTCAGCGGCAATCTTCGCTTCGTCATCGCGCACAATGCCCTCGGCAACCGCCCGCCGGAGGATGGCGACTTTGCGACCGTGGGCGGATATGTCCGCAGCGACGGCGTCCTGTCAGTCCTTCGCCTCTACGTCATGGAGGCGGATGACGTCGCGGAGGACGATATCTGGCTGCAGGCCGAATGCTACGGCACGACCGATGGACGAATCTTCATCCCCGGATTCAGCGTGACGGGGGGGGACACAGAGGTCACGGAGGCGTCCGGTGAGTCAGGGACCTGGCTCTACGTCGAGGGCACGGTGACGGGGCCGGGCACGGTCAGTGGAGACACCGTCCTCTCGCTTGGCGACGGCCCAATCCGCTTCCCACGGTCATAACGGCGCCGGGCGGACGCGGTGGGCCCGCGCCCTGTCCCGTCCGCACAAATCGATACGCCATCACGTCAGACCAGCCTCCCGGACACGCTATACTTGGATGTTATGAGCCGTCCCGCCCACATGACGGGCGTCATGTACAACGTTCGGATCTTTTTGCGTCTACAGACGTTTCTCCTGCCGTATTGGGACCGAGCGGTACTTATCTACGCCCTGCTTTTCATATCCAGCGCCTTTGTCCTCACGATCCCGTGGCTGGTCGGGCGCGCCGTTGACCTCCTTGAGAACCTGGAGTCCGTCTCCACGCTTCTGCTGGTCGCCGGAGGCATACTCGCAGCGTCCGTCATTCGCGGCGCCACCTCGTACGGTCAGAATTACCTGAGCCAGGCCGTTTCCCAACACATCGCCTACGATCTGCGCAATGCCCTGTACGACCGTTTCCAGCGGCAGAGTTTCTCGTTCTTTGACACATCCCGCACGGCGGAGCTGATGTCCCGCGCGACATCGGATGTTGAGTCCGTGCGGATGCTCATCAGCTTCGCGCTGGTCCGCATCGTTCAGGTCGCCATCCTGTTGCTGATGGTCACCGCCGTCCTGCTGCAATCCAACTGGCAGCTCGCGCTGGTCACCCTGGCCGTTCTTCCGTTCATCGCCTATCGGACAACGCGCACCAGCCGCCGCCTGCGGCCCATCTGGCTTTCTATACAGGAGGAGATCGCCACGCTCAGCACCGTTCTGCAGGAAAGCCTGTCCGGCATGCGGATTGTCAAGGCGTTCGGCCGCGGCAAGGAGGAGACAAAGCGGTTCTCCAGGCAGGCGCAGCGGGTCTATGAGCGGAACATCACCGCCAATGAGGAGCAGGCGGCCAACACCGCCCTGATGACCTTTTCCGTGTACTTCGCGGCGGGCGTGCAGCTGCTCTTTGGCGGCGCGCTGGTCATGCGCGGCGACATCACGGCGGGCGACCTCACCGCCTTTCTGCTCTATCTCCTGACGATAACGGTCTATATCCGAATGATCGGCTGGCTTGGCAACATGCTGTCCCGTGCCGTGGCCTCCGGAGAGCGCATCTTCGACATCCTGGACGCCCGGCCGGAGGTGCTCGAGCGCGATGACGCCGTGAGCGACGCCGTGGTCGCCGGACATATCAGATTCGACGATGTCTCATTCGGTTACGGGCGCCGAGGGGATGTTCTCGAGGACGTCTCGTTCGTGGCGGAGCCCGGGCAGATCATCGCCGTCGTCGGCGCAACGGGCAGCGGAAAGACCACGCTTGTCAGCCTCATTCCCCGGTTCTATGACCCTGCGCGCGGCCGCGTCATGATTGACGGCGTGGACGTGCGAGACATGACGCTTGATCACCTGCGCAGTTCCATCGGCATTGTGCAGCAGGACGTCTTCCTCTTTTCAGCGACGATTCGGGACAACATCGCCTACGGCCTGCCGGACGCGGACGAGGACAGGATCATCGCCGCCGCCCGGGCCGCCCGCCTCCACGGTTTCATCGAGGGATTGCCGGAGCAGTACGACACATGGGTTGGGGAACGCGGCATCAACCTGTCCGGCGGGCAGCGGCAGCGGCTCGCCATCGCCCGCACCCTGCTTCTTGACCCGCGCATCCTCATTCTCGATGATTCCCTCTCAAGCGTGGACGCGGACACGGAGCGGTCAATCCAGCAGGCTCTCAACCACGTCATGGAGGGCCGGACGACAATCGTTGTCGCGCAACGCCTGGCGAGCGTTCTGCGCGCGGATCAGATCCTCGTCCTGGATCAGGGGAACATCGTGCAGCGCGGCAGACATTCGGAGCTGGTCGACGTTCCCGGCCCCTACAGCGCCATCTATGACCTGCAGCTGCGGCATCAGCAGGAGGCGCTCACTCCTGCGCCGGAGGCAACGGCGGTTGGGGGGGCGTCGGCGCCATGATGGGCGGCGGAGGCGGGGGCGGATTCGGCCAGAACGACGGCTGGGACAATGAATCGCTCGGCGTGGTCTATGATCAGCGAATCGCGTCACGGCTCCTTCCCTACATCGCCCTGTTCAAGGTCTGGGCGGCCATCGCCGTTGTTGGCATGCTGGCCGCGACCCTCAGCAGCGTCGCCATCCCGTTCCTCATTGGCGTCACGGTTGACACCGCCATCGTGCCCGGAGATGCCGTCCGGCTGATGTGGCTTGCCGGCGCGTTCTTTGGGCTGGTGATCATGAATGCCCTGGGCCTGTGGATGCAGTCGCGCTACATGGCGAAGGTCGCGCACGGGATGCTCGTCCGCATCCGCACCCAGCTCTTTGAACATCTGCACAGGCAGCCGCTGGGGTTCTACGACAAGCAGCACGTTGGCCGCCTGATGTCCCGCGTCATCAGTGACGTGGAGCAGATTCAGCAGGTGATGACCGGCGGCATCATCGGCACGATCAGCGACGTTCTGACCCTTGTCGGCATCGTCGTGGTGATGCTGCTGATGGAGTGGTCCCTTGCGCTGGTGACCCTCAGCGTGGTTCCGGTTTTGATTATCATCTCCGTCTTCTGGCAGAGGCGCGCGCGGGCGGCGTTTCTGCAGGTGCGGCGCGCCATCTCCGTTGTCAACGGCAACCTGCAGGAGAACGTGTCCGGCGTCCGCGTGGTTCAGAGCATGAACCGCGAGGATGAGAACATGCGTCGGTTTGACCTCGTCAACCATGATCATTTGGACGCGAACCTTCGCGCCTCCCGCCTGACGGCGGGCATGTTCCCGGCGGTGGAGATTCTGGTGGGCGTCTCCATGGCCGTGGTCATCATCTACGGCGGATGGCAGGTGCTTCAGGGGCAGCTGCTTGTGGGCGTTCTCATCGCCTTCAGCCTCTATGTGCAACGGTTCTTTGACCCCATCCGCAACATCACCATGCAGTACACGGAGCTGCAGCGCGCCATGGCGTCCGGACAGCGCATCTTTGAGCTGCTGGACACCGTGCCGGATGTGGCCGACCGTGAGGGCGCGCTGCCCGTTCCGCCGATTGAGGGCCGCGTGCGCATTGAAAACGTCTCATTCGCCTACAACGACGGCCTGCCCGTTCTGCGCGATGTTTCTCTGGATGTTCGGCCCGGCGAGACCATCGCGCTTGTCGGGGCAACGGGGGCGGGCAAGACCACACTGGTGAGCCTCATCGCCCGGTTCTACGATGTCTCCGCCGGGCGCATCACGATTGACGGCCATGACGTGCGGGATGTGCAGCGTGAGACCCTCGCCCATCAGATGGGCATTGTGCCGCAGGAGCCGTTCCTCTTCTCCGACACGATCGAGTCAAACATCCGCTTTGGCCGTCCCGACGCGCCGCGAGAGGCGGTTGAGGAGGCCGCGCGCGCGGCCGGTCTCCACGATCTGATCCTTCAGATGGAGGCCGGGTACGAGACCCGGTTGGAGGAGCGCGGCGCGAACCTCAGTGTCGGGCATCGCCAACTCGTCAGCTTTGCCCGCGCCATCCTGGCGGACCCGCGCATCCTGATCCTTGACGAGGCGACGGCCAACATCGACACCCGCACGGAAGCGCGCATACAGGACGCGCTGCGGCGGCTTCTGCCCGGCCGCACGTCATTCGTGATTGCGCACCGACTCTCCACGATCCGCGAGGCCTCACGAATCGTCGTGCTTGATGACGGCGCAATCGCTGAGATCGGCAGCCATCAGGAGCTTCTGGCGCGCGGGGGCATCTACGCCCGTCTCAATGCCATTTCCTACGCCGGCGCGCAGCGGGAGAACGGCCACGCCGCGCCGTCCGCGCCCATGCCCGCCCCTGCCGGCGGCGCGGTGGATGACAATCCGTCTAGGGCATAGACGCACGCCGCACAGCATCCGCAGACTCCTTGACGCGCGGTCAGCCCCGAGCAGAATCCGGGGTTCAGGCGTTACGCTTGTGAGGCCGCCGTCTCCGCAAGCCGATCAAGCGCGGCTCTCCAGTACGCCCGCCGCTCCTCAACATCCTCCGCGTCCGTGAGCCGCGAGTGCTGAACGGTGATGCGGCTGCGATTCGGCCCGCTCTCGTAATAGTTGATGTCGACATGGGACGGAGGCGCGTCCGCGTCTCCGTCGGCCCACACGGCGCGCGTCGACTTTTGCGGGGTGTCCCGGCGTATCGTGATCGGCGCGTCCGGCAGCCACACGGCGCGGCGAGTGGCATCCGCGAAGGCCGTGTAGAGCACGGCGAGGGAGACGGGCACGGTCTTGCTGACGCTGACCTGATAGCCCCGATGGGTCTGATACTTCTCACGGAGGCCACGCGCCCGTTCATATTCGACGGTGATGTGCTGACTCCACCAATGCGCCACCTGATGGTCCACCCGCAGCAGCAGGGCGATCTCCCGGTGCGCAAGGCTCTGCGCGCCCGCGGCATCAAGAATGACGAACCACTCCTCGGACGTCTTGCCCGTGGCGCGCCGCACCGCCTCCGGAGAGGCTTCACTACGTCTGGAATCCTGTGCCATCAGATAAAAGCCGGATTGCTCAATTCTCTCGCGTTAGCCCGTCCGCTGGCCGCTATGGAGGCCGGACGATGTGCGACCTGTAAGAAGTCTTACCTCATATTACCACTGTTGAATTCCACCAGCCTGGGCCAGTCGATATACCCTTCTTGATCACAAAATCTCTGCGTGAAATCGATGCTCAATCTGTTTACAAGAGCGGATTTCTTTCCTGCGAAGTCCTCGTTTCTCTGCTCCGCCATATATCCAATGGGGTCAACGATTTCCGTGTACAAGTTCTCGTCGCCGCTAAGGAAGTGCCAGAAACTCTGTCCAACGATCTTCATATACCCGTGCTTTGTCTGATTTACGGTTTTAGATCGACCATAGCAGCATCCAAGAACCGTCTGAATATGCGCGTTCCTGTCGTTCTGCCGGATACGCGAGACAGCGCTATTGAGGTTAGCCGCGAGCCGTTCATGCTGCGAGTTGTTACCCCAATTCACGCCCGATTTGATTGAGACTAAATAGCGGACATCATTGTTACTGAATTCAAGATCCACACCGGGAGTAGACGACTTCTGTCCGGAACACGTCTGCTCCGAAACGAATATCGCGAGCGCCTCGAGAAATTGACCAAACCGTTCTTCCTCCGACGAGGACAGCGAGGCCTCCAGAAAGCTCTCAATGACCTCGCTGGACTTTAGAAGATTCTTCGCCCGGAAGAGATATGGGTTCTTTCGCCGCAAGAGTTCATCCAGCTTAAGGTTCTCAAGTTTCCGCAAACGGCCATTGTGAAATTGAGCGATATTGTCATTGACAAATTCACGAACGGCGGACATGTCCAAGGGGTTCATGCTTTTCAACCTTCTTACTGACAGCCATTGTCGCCGTAATAGGTTGATCGCCGCTCAGCCAGGGACGGTACTCGCATCTGGGTTTTTTTGACACGGCGATTGCTCAGCTCCGTAAACTCACGGTTGATGTCGATCCCCAGATAGTGCCGCCCCAGTTCCACTGCGGCGACGGCAGTGCTTCCTGAACCAATAAAGGGGTCCAGCACTATATCCCCGGGTTCTGTAAAGAGCTTAATGAACCACCGCGGAAGAGCGACCGGAAAGACCGCGCTATGCTGTTTGTTTGATGATTCAGTGGCCAGGTGAAGGACGTTGGTCGGATAGACCATCTCCCGATCAATCCAGTTTGCCACCCGTTTCCCGAAACCACTGCCGGCGCGGGATTCATCCCGGACCTTGTCGGTGTCACTGAGATTCGCAAGCCTGTTCTTGGCCCAGCCGCCCACCGGGGCCATTACTGCCTCCTGGAGCATCTTGAACTGTTTCTGCTTGTTGAACTGCAGTAACCTCTCCCAGTTATTGCGAAAGCGATTTGGCCACTTGCCCGGATACGAGTTCTTCTTATGCCACATAAACTCTTCAGTCCAAAGCCAACCCCGCCTGCGCATCTCCAATATCAGTTCAATCACATATGTATGCCGCTCACCATTGACGGCAGGCTCTTTGATATTCAGTATGAACGTTCCCTCGGGCTTAAGAACACGAAAGAAGTGATCTGCTTTGGGCAAGAACCATTCGACATAGTCGTCCGGGCGTATCCCGCCATAGCTCTTTTTTCGCTGATCGGCATAGGGCGGAGACGTGACGATCAGATCAATCGAGTCCTCAGGAACTTCCTTCAGAACGTCCTCGCAGTCACCATGAACGATCTCGTCCAGATGACGCCGTAAGCCACGCTGGCTGGCCTGTGTCGATCTGCTATCCTCTCGAATCATCCCCACAGACACCACCTCCCCGAATCAGTTTATCCTAGTACACACGTTCTTTCTCCAAGATGTCAAGCCCCTACTCCCACCCCCTCCCCACCCCGCTCGCCATTGACCCGCGCGTGCTCATCCCGTAGAGTTAGCCCAGCATGGCCAACCGACTGACTGGTCGGTCGGTTAGTGAGTCGGGCGGTCTGCAAGTTCCGGTCGGCTAGGTGGCCGGCTGCCTCGCAGGTTCTGGCAAACGGGCAGACCGGGTGGATAGGGGAAAGCAGTTTCGGTGTTGGCAGACTCGTTCAAGGCGGCCGCGGACGCCGCAAATAGCTCGGACCCGGCAAGCCTGAAAGCGCGCGCGGAGGCGTCCACCACGGTCACCGATGCCGACGCCGGCAGTGCCTCCTCGGCGGACTCATCCGGCGGCAAGAATGCGACGCGTGAGCGCATTCTGGAGGCCGCCGCGCAGGTCTTCGCGGAGTCCGGCTACCACGGCGCAAGCGTCGATGACATCGCTCAGACGGCGGGCGGCTCCAAGGGCGCCATCTACTTCCATTTCCCGGGCAAGCGCGCGATCTTCTTCGCCCTGGTCAACCGCTTTGCCGACCGTCTGCTCGCCAACGCCGATGCCTCAATCATCGACCACACCGGCGGCGTGCGGCAGGCCGGCGCCGCCATTGAATCCACGCTGCGGACATTCTCCGACCACGCGCGGCTGGCCAAGGTGCTCCTGGCGAGCGGCGTTGGGCTGGGCCCCGCGTTTGACGAATCTCTCCTCAGCCTCCATGACCGCTTTGCCGCGCTCATCCGGGAGCGTCTGGACACCGCCGTCGCGGACGGCTCCATCGCTCCGGTTGACACCACGCTGGCGTCCTATGCGTGGATGGGCGCGCTGAATGAGATCATCCTCCGCTGGCTGTACACGGGCACGCCGTCACCCCTGACATCTGCGGCGCCGCAACTGAAAAGAATCCTCCTCGCCAGCGTCGGCGCGGGACAGCCGTTGCCCGAGCCATCTGGCGGAGCGGAGGACGGCGCATGACGACCACTCGAGCCGTCCACAATCTTGGCGATTTCGTGCGGTTCCTTGAGGATCGCGGCGAGCTCCGCCGCGTCCGCGCGCCCGTTTCCTGGGACCTGGAGATCACGGAGATCACGCAGCGCGTTCTCAGGGACGGCGGACCCGCCCTGCTCTTTGAAAACGTCACGGGTCATCCGGACACGCCGGTGCTCATCAACCTGTACGGCACCGAACAACGCACGGCGTGGGCGCTGGGTGTGGAGAGCCTCGACGATCTGCCGGACAAGGTTGACAAGCTGCTGCAGACGGCGCAGGGCGGCCCTCCAAAGGGCATTCTGAACAAGCTCCGCCTTCTGGGAGACCTGGCGCGGCTCAGCCGAATTGGCCCGCGCCGCGTTGAGCGTGAGGATGCCGCATCGCAGGAAATCGTCATGCACGGGGACGATGTTGACCTCTTCTCACTCCCCATCCTCAAGACGTGGCCGCAGGACGCCGGACGCTATATCACCCTGCCGCTCGTCATCACCAGTGATCCGCAGACCGGAACTCACAACCTCGGCATGTATCGGATGCAGGTGTATGACAGGCGGACGACCGGCATGCACTGGCAGACACACAAGGTTGGCACGCAGCATGAGCGCGCCGCCGCGGAGAGCGGCGCGGAGAGAATGGAGGTTGCCGTTGCCCTTGGAGGCGACCCGGCGCTGATCTGGGCCGGC
>JAAXGS010000041.1 GCA_012271225.1 Dehalococcoidia bacterium
GCGCAGAATGTCAAACAACAGGCGCATCCCGCGGGGTGGCGTCATCTCCGGTTGACCTCAGGGGCCGCTCCTCTTGTTATTCATCTGGACTCCCTATGGCTCTGTGAATGATTTCCCCGTACTCCCCTGTACTCCGTAGAGATAGAGGTTATCCGCCATCGCCGCAATCTCCGTCGCCATGGCGAGCCGTTCCAGCCACTCACACGGGATGGCTTCTGCGCCGTAGTGCGCTCCGGCAAGCTGTCCGTAGATCGCCGCTGTCGTATCAGCGTCATCGCCGAGGTTGGCAGCCAGAAGAGCGCCTTCACGGAAGTTCTGGGCTTTGTGAAAGGCCCACAGCGCCGCCTCCAGTGACTTCACGACGTAGCCCGTTCCCCTGATCTCCGGAGGTTCTCTGTCCTTGAATGATCCATGGGCGATGGCGGCGATCCTTTCAGCAAGCGGGCGACGTTCCCACAGGCCCTGGACAGGGCAGTATCCGGAGGAGAGGATACGGCTCTTGTCGACGCCGTTCAGAGCGCCAATGAGCAGGCCTGCGAAATAAGCGGCAGGCATCGACCGCCTCTCTCGCCGCGTGGGTTGTGCGGGAACTGTCGGCGCTGCGCTCAATGGCCAGAGCGGCATCACTGGCAAAGCGCATGGGCACGGGAGCGAGACGCATCAGCGATCCGTTTCCGGCGGACGATGGGTCGGAGGAGCCTGCCCACGAGTCCCCGATTTCGCTGAAACGAGATAATGCGCGAGCCACGGTGTTCCCAATGTCGAAACATGACCCGGTCGACGACATGTAGCCCGTGTCCCGCCATCTCACGTAGCGTTGCATCTGGTCTGCGGCGTCGAACTCGCCGCTCTCAATCAAGCTTGTGGCCAGGCAGAGGGCCATGGACGTGTCATCAGTCCATTGGCCGGGCTCTAACCGGAACGGACCCCCGCCGATCATGTCGCTGATTGGTTGGAAGGAGCCCGGCGGGCAGAACTCCAGGGTTGTGCCCAGAGCGTCCCCGACCGCCAGCCCAAGCAGGCATCCGTGGAAGCGGTCACGCGCCCTGTCGTCGTGCATCACGTCATCCCGCCTGCGACGGCTCAGTGCAGTTCAGGATGGACGCGACTAGTTCCCGGGTCTCAGGCGAAGGTGGGCAGTGCAATCGCTGTCTTCCCTCCGGTCAATGACGTGGTGGGCGATACAGGACTCGAACCTGTGACCTCTTCCGTGTGAAGGAAGCGCTCTAACCAACTGAGCTAACCGCCCCCATCCCTGGCGGGAAGTCCTCGTCTCCATGGTGGCAACGGCAGGATTCGAACCTGCGACCTAGCGCTTATGAAGCGCCCGCTCTGCCGCTGAGCTACGTTGCCGCGCGTTCTTGGCGTTCCCATGATACGCGCGGCGGGAAAGGGGGTCAAAGCGGCGCGCTCCTCTATGCCATGGGGGCGCGGAAAGTGGGGCAGTGGGGCGTGTTTGTCATACCCCGCGGGGAGAAAGCACGCGGCAAGCGCCTGCCGGCCCGCCGCGCCGGAGGCGCGGCGGGTGTTTCTGCGCTCCGGGACATGCCTGCCGTCACGCGGCGGCTATACTTTCCTGAGCAAACAGGGCCGTTCGACGTGACGGCTCCCTGCGGGGCGGGCATGACGCCTCGCAGCGATGTTCAGGGACACAGACAGAGGAGGCCCGGCCATGCAGGGAATGACGCCATCGCCGTCCGCGGATCCGCTGACTCTCCGCGCCCGCAGCGACTCCGTTCTGCAGAGGAGCGTGGGCGATCTGCGGGACACCCTGCTTGCGGCAATCGAGCAGATTGAGCGCTTTCCGTATGTGTTTCCGGACTCGCCTCTTGAGGCCATTGAGGTGGAGCCCCGTGAGATGGAATCGCCGGACCGCGGCCCGATTGTCGTCTGTCCGGACGGGGAGATCTATGAGTTGGTCGTCCGCGCGACGTTTGAGACGCTCGGCGCGCAGGAGTACGCGGACCGGCGGGAGGAAATCAGGCCCCTCGATCTCCCTCTCCACGAGTACATCGCCTACCTCTACAGCGCGATTCTGGCTGTGACCGGGTATCTCCACAGAACCGCGGAGGAGCAGGCGCGGCGCTAGCGCCGCGCCGCCGACGTTGCCGTGGGGCAGGGACGCGGGCGTTCCGCCCCGTCCCAATCCGTGACGCGCGGCGCTGACCGGGCCGCGCGGGAGCTGGCCACCGAGCCAGCACGGCGCCCTAGCCGATGACCTTGAACGAGTCGCTCAGGTAATCGTCCTTGCTGCGGAGGTAGGCCTGCAGAGGGCCCTGCTGCACCTGGCGAAGGCGGTCATCCACCTCCCGCGCGGGCTTTGCGGGACTGCCCATGACGAGCGTGTTGGGTTCAATCTTCGCGCCGGGCGTGACGAGCGATCCCGCGCCAACGATTGCGCCCTCGCCAATCTCGATCTCCGCCGGGCCGGGCGCGCCAACGCATCGCGCGCCGTTCGCAATCAGGACGTTATCTCCCGTCTTCACATGATGGACAAGCGTCATGTGCGCAATCACGCAGTTCGCGCCAATGGTGGTCTCCTCATGGAGGACCGCGCCGTCCTGAATGTTGGTGTTCTCCCCAACGGTGATGCGGCCGGAATCGCCCCGCAGCGTGGCGTTGAACCACACGCTGACGTTTGGCCCGATGACAACGTCTCCGATGACGCTTGCGGATGGCGCGATGAACGCCGTTGGATGAATCTGCGGCGTCTTTCCGTTGATTGAGTAGATGGCCATGTCATTTCTCCTTCCGTCCGTTGCGCGCCGCGCTACGCGGGCGGCGTTGTTCTGATGGTCATCACCGCCGTGCCGCCCTGCGGCCTCTGGTTGTCCGGCCGTTCCAAATAGACGTCCATCTCAAGGATGACGTGGTCGGCGTGATCCTGGCGATCCGTCACAACACCGGTCGCGGTGAGCGTCTCCCCCTGGGTGATGGGTTGGCGGAAGACGCAATCGAGCTTGGAGACGCGGCCGTGCGGGAACCAGCGCTGAATGGCGGCGGCCATCGCCATCATACCCAGATTGCCGGGCACGATCATGTTTCCGAACCCCTCGCTGCGCGCGGTCTCCTGGTCCGTGAAGCGGCTTGGGCCGCTCATTCGTCCCTCACCGCTCTCGTCGTCTCCTATCCAGCCTGAGAGGTCCAGCATCTCCCGCACCAAATCCGGGTCTGCGGTCCACTCCATGGGCGGGATTTCATCTCCGATGTCGGCGAGAATGTGCTCCGTAGTCATGGCGATGCCTCCGCGCCCCGCTCAGGCGGTGGAGCGACGCCGGGCGCGCGGTAGACCATGGAGTCGCGGGCCCGGGCGACCAGTTCATGGTCCTGGTTGCGGAACAGGATTTCCCACACCTCAAACGCCATTGTCCCGGAGCGGCCTGTTTTGGAGTACACATCCTGCAGGATAGCGGAGCGCGTCAACGTATCCCCCACGTAGATGGGGCGGTAGAGCTCGATCGCGCGGCCCGCGTTCAGTCCCACCGTCGCCCCCTCCAGCTTGACGTCCGCGCCAACCTCCTGACCGCGGCTGAAGAAGACGTTGAGCATGGCGATGGGCGCCTCACGCCGCTCCCCCTCCGGCAGCGCGGCGCGCGGGTGTCCGGTCAACTCCATGTACCGATCCACCCCCGCCTCCGTGAGCGTAATCGCCCCGGCGGGTTGCTCTTTCCGCAGAATCTCCGCGTTATAGGTGAGTTGCGGCGCCTGCGCCGCAGCGCCGCCCGCGTCTTCCGGTATCGTCATGCTCCGGGCCTCCTGCCGTTTCGGCGGATTATGCGTGTTGCGTGTCCTCGGTCCGCACCGCGGTGAACTCGTCCGCCCGCAGCGCCTCCACAAGCTCTCCTTCAGAGGAGATCGGGCTGCTGAACCCGGTCACGCAGCGGGCGATGGCGCTGACGAAGTGCGCGTCGCTTCCCCCAATTCCAGAGTAACCCCGTTCCGCAACCAGCCGCTCCGCCGCCGCGGCCTCCTCCGGGCGGTTGCCGCCGTTCAGCGCCTCAACGATGGACACCTGCGGGAACTCAATCCCATCCGCCATCCACGCGGCCAGTCCGATGCCGGCCCGGCCCGGATGCGCGGGTATGGCGATGCCGCCGGTGGCCTCCGCCGCGTCCATCAACCGAAAGGGATCCATGGTGACATCCGTGGGATCGATCTTCCGAACAAGATCAGCCGTGATTCCGTAGACCAGAAAGTGCCCGTAGCGCGTGTCGAGTTCCGCCCCCTTGAGAACGGTCACGCCGAACTCCCTCGCCAGCGCCGAGTAGTCGACGTCCAGAGAGAACTGGCGATGCTCCGTCAGGACGATGCCGTCGATGTCCACGCCCCGCCGCCGCAGAGTGCCGATCCACTTGAGGTACTGTTCCACCGTTGCGCGGGAATCGTCAGACGCCACGGAGTGAGCGTGCAGGTCATAGTAGTGCATGCGGGTTTTGGATCAGGCTGTGGCGCGCGTCACCGCCGCGCCGGCGCCGGCATGTTCCACGGAACTCGCGGACGCGGGGCTATACGAACTGAATCACTCATACCCGGGATGAGTCGCCGCGTTCATTCCGGAACCTGGCCGCCGACGAAGGTCTTTGCCCAGTCCATGGCCTCCAAAATGCGCACGCGATCATCCAGCGGATGCGGGCGATGAGCGTTCGCGGCGCGCTCAATGATCTTCGGGATGTCAGAGAATCCGATCTGCTGGGACAGAAACAAATCGATCACCGCGTCGTTGGCCGCGGCGACGACGACCGGGTACGTGTCTCCCTGCTGAACCGCCTCCAACGCGATGCGGTAGCAGGGGAAGAGCGCATGCTCCAATGGCTCAAACGACAGGCGGCCCTCTGCGAGCAGATCGACGCTGTTGATCTCCGCGTTCGCCCATCGGTTGGGGTAGGCGAGGGACAGCTGAATCGGGACGCGCATGTCCGGGATGAACAGCGCCGATTTGACGGAGCCGTCATTGAACTCCGTCAGCGCCCGAACCAGCCCCTGCGGATGGAACAGAACGTTGATGGCCTCCAGCTGGATGTCGTACAGGTAATGCACCGCTGCGACCTGACTCGCCTTGACCATGAGCGTCGACGCGTCAATGGCGCGCTTCTGGCTGACGTGGCGCGCGGGCCGCGCATTCGGGAGGGATGAGGGCAGCTGCGTTCCGTGGCGCGGCAGACGCCGCGCCTGCAGCGTGCCCCACGTGGACGTGATGGTGACCTGCCGCACGGATTCCGTGCTCTCGCCCCACAGCGTTTTCCACACGCCGATGGGCTCATCGTCCAGGGGAATGATCGTTGCGCCGGTCTCCCGGGCCCGCTTTGACAGCAGCGGCCCGGCCATGTAGAGGAGGTCGATGTTGCCAATGGCGACGCGCTTGCCGGCGTCAATCGCCGCCCATGCCGCGTCAAAGCTCGCGCGGCCCACGTTGGCGATAACGGCCATGTCCACGTCCGGCGACGTCACAATGTCATTGATGGGCATCAGCGTCACGCCCTCGGGCACGTCATCCCGCCACCGCCCCCGCGCAAATCCCGCAAGGCTGGGGCGGTACTCGGCGATCTGCTGCGCGAGACGCTCCAGGTTGGACCCCGCGGCAAGGCCAACGATGCGGACGTTGTCGCCGAGTGAGCGGGCAACGGAGAGGACGATCTGACCGAGAGATCCGGTTGAGCCGATAACCGCAATCCGGAGTGGCGCCGAATCCATGTTCATCACCTTTTCACCGTAGTCGCGCTCCGCGCCTTTGGGCTCCGCGTCGTTCCTGATGACCATGCCGCGCGATTCGCCCGGTTACAGCGTGTCGAGTTTCTGCGCGATCAGCGCGCCGACGTGATCCCGGACGGACTGTTCCTGAATGGCGTCAACGACCTCTGACGCGAACGCCCGGATGAGCATCATCCGCGCGTCCTCCTCCGGCACGCCGCGGCTCTGCAGATAGAACATCGCGTCATCGTCGAGCGCTCCGCACGCCGCGCCGTGCCCGCAACGGACATCATCGCAGTAAATCCAGAACGCCGGCTTCGTGTCCGCCTCCGCCTCATTGGACAGCAGGAGATTCTTGTCCACCTGATTCGCGTTGACCTTGGCGGCGTTGGGCCGGACGATGATGCTCCCGTGAAAGACGGATCTCGCGCGCCCGTCAAGGATGCCCTTGTACACCTCATTCGCGTCATTGTGGCCGACAACGTGGTCGATGATCACCTGGTTGTCAACGTGCTGATCCCGTGTGATGACGTAGGCGCCGCGAATGTCGCTGTTGGCCCCTGCGCCCGCCATGACGATGCCCAGATTGTTGCGTGTCAGCCGCCCGCCGACGTCAATGGCCATGGACCGGAATGCCGCGTTCTCATTGACCTCAACCTGCGTGGTGGACACGTTGTATGAGGCCTCATTCTCCCGCTGCGTTTTGCAGTAACTGATACTGGCCCCTGCGCCCACGACGATTTCTGTCACCGCATTGGTCAGATGCGGCTCCTCGGATGTGGACAGGTGGGTCTCAACGAGTGAGGCGGAACTGTCAGCGCCGGCGATGATGAGCGTGCGCGGCATCGCCGCGGTGGAGGGGAATCGCCCCGTGGTGACGTAGACGATGTGGATTGGCTGCGTGACCTCTGCGCCGCGCGGCAGGATAACCAGAGCGCCCTCGGCCGCAAGCGCCGTGTTCAACGCGGCAAAGCCCTCCGCCCGGTGATCCGCAAGTCGGGCAAGGTGCGCGCGCACGGATTCACTCTGCGCGTGAACGCCCTGCGCAAGGCTCCCGATCGTCACGGACTCCGGAGCGTCCGTGAGCGCCGACAGTTCAGGCGAGTAGTGCCCATCGATAAACACGATCCGATGCCATGGCTGACGCGCGATGTCGTCAGGCAGCGCGTCAAGATCAATGCGGGGGGATGTGTCGGCAGCGCCGTTCTCCTGCGCGCGGAAGCCCTGCCGGACAAGCGGGCGGATGTCCGTGTATTTCCACTCTTCGTTGCCGCGCCGGGCCGTGGGGAGCCCGATCTCCCGGAATCGCTCCAGCGCCTCTGCCCGGATACGCGAGACCCATTCAGGATCCCTGCCAAGCCGGACTTCCTGAAACTCCCGCGCGGCCTCTGCAAACTCGGTGATGTACGTGTCGAGGGGGTTTGTTGT
>JAAXGS010000042.1 GCA_012271225.1 Dehalococcoidia bacterium
GTCAAGGGCCGCGCCCTGCTGGCGCTGGGACGGCCCGCCGATGCGCTGACCGCCCTGCAGGACGCCCTGCTCCAGCGCCCGGACCACGTGGAGGCGCTGGTCTATCGAGGCTTGGTCCTCAATCAGCTTGACCGACTGGATGACGCGCTGGGATCGTATGACCTGGCCCTGCAGTTGGTGGAGCGGCACCCGGACGCCCACCACGGGCGCGGCATCGTGCTCTACCGCAAGGACCTGCTGGGCGACGCCCTGCGGGAGTTTGAGCGCGCCATGGAGATTGAGCCGCGCCACGCGGACGCGGAGAACAGCCGCGGCAACGTCCACATGGAGCTGCAGGAGTATGACGCCGCGCTCCGCTCCTATGACCGCGTGCTCAGGCTGCGGCCGGATGATCCGGACGCGCTGAACAATCGAGGCAATGCGCTGGCGCAGATGCGGAGGACGATGGAGGCGCTGGACTCCTTTGACGCCGCCGCCCGCGTCGCGCCGGATCATGCGGATGCGCTGTACAACCGCGGCGTCGCCTTTGCGGATGTCGGGATGCTGTCGCAGGCGTTGGATTCCCTGAACGCCGCCGTTCAGGCGCGGCCGGATGATGCGGCGGAGGCGCTGTTTTGGTGCGCCCGCGTGCTGGGGCGTCAGGGCCGGGGGGAGGCGGCGCTGGAGGCGCTGCGCGCCGCCGTGTCGGCGGATGAGGAGGCGCGCGGCTGGATCTGGGGGCAGGAGGATTTTTCCATTCTGGAGCGGCACCCCTCACTGGGCCGCGCGTATCAGGCGCTGATTCGCGGGCGGGATACAGCGTCGCCGGCAACATCAACATCCCCGCTACCGCCATCCCCGCTATCCCGGCAGGAGATCACCGACTTTTGGGATGAAGAAGAAGATGAGTGACGTACGTCAAGCGCTGCGTCGCCGCGTGTATTGTCACTAACGCCTTCTTTGTCTGCTTGGCGGTTCTGAAAGTTACCATCCCTCCGGCTTGGTGATTTCTCCAACGACGTCCCTCAATGTATCGGGAAATTGACTTCGTCTCAGGTGGCTTTTCCATAAGCGCTTGACATAAGTCGCGCTGTCGGCCAACTCTCTGGGGCTGGTATTCCTGGGGTCAGGATTGACGAGAGTCACACGAAGACCGAGGTCGTCCCGCACGTACCGCATCGCGCTGGAGAAGTCCGCATCGTTGGATATGACGACCGCCTGCTCGTATTTTTTGTTGAACCCATCGACCAGGAGACGCGTCGCAAGGTTCACGTCGGACCCCTTCTCCTCCGAATCCCTGACCAGGACGTGAGCGGGCAGCCCAGGCGCCGGTTCCGCCAGAGGACGGCGCTTGGTACCGGAGCGAAAGGCGCCGTAGTAAGCTTGGAGGCCCGGCAGCGTCTCCAACGCCCTCAGGTAGATGAGTTGACGCTGAGCTTGGCCGGGGTTGCCGGGGCGTGCGTCAAGTAGAGCGGTGAAGTAGCAGACATCTTGAATGGTGTCATGAGGAAAGAGGGTCTCGGCGAGCTTCCGCAGGTCCAACCACTTGAACGGAGTGCTCCTCACGGCACGGTAGTACAGGTTGAAGCCGTCTATGTACAGGTTGGTGATCAAGGGTGCCCTCATACAAAGACAGAGACCGCCCGTTAGGGCGGTCTCGACCCTACCGTCGAATCGATAGGGGCGGTAATTCACACGGTATCACGAGCAACTGCGGCTGTCAACAGCAAAGACAGAGACCGCCTGTTAGGGCGGTCTCGACCCTACCGTCGAATCGATAGGGGCGGTAACGGAAACAGTACTACGTCCGAGCTAAAACCCCGCGCTGTTTGACTCTCCGCAGGTGCTGCGCAAGGAGAGCGCGGCGCGGGAGTGGTGCCGCAAGCGAAATATGGAATACGTGCTGGCGACGCAAGACTAATCCCCATCCCCCCGACGCCGTTGCAGCGCAATGGTCAAGGCCACTCCAAGCGCCGTGCCCAGCACAATCCCCAGCCACAGCGGCCCCACTGCCATGCCATACGTCAGGCCGACGGCAATCCCAATGGCGATGCCGACGATATTCAGAGCCACGCGGGCACGTTCAGATGGTCATTCAGCGCGTCGGATCGATCCCACTTGCGCGTGAAGGACAGCCCGCCTACCCCCCGCTTTCCCGCGCGGCCTGTTCCTCCTCTGCCGTGCGGCCGTGGTAGCGGGCGTCCCGTTCATTCCGGAACGCCTCCCAGCCGCGCTCCTGCAGCACCTGCAGCCGCTCCCGCGTCTCCGTGTCCTGCTGTGATGATTTCCACAGATCGGCGAACGCCGGCTCATCGCGGTAGCTCAGCGCGGCGCGGAACCCGCCGATCTCATATGACCGGTTGATCAACGCCTTGTTCATCCTGACCGTCGCGGCGGGCAGCGCGGCGATGCGCCGCGCGATGGACAGCGCCTCCTCCATCACCTTGTCCGCCGGCGCGACGCGATTGACCAGTCCCATGGCGAGCGCCTCACGCGCATCGACCATATCGCCCAGCAGCAGGATCTCCTTGGCGCGCTTGAGGGTGACCACGTACGGCGTCATCAGCACCGGCGGGCCGTAGCCGTGCCGAATCTGAATCTCACCCACGCGCGCGTCCTCCGCCAGAACCGTGAAATCGCACACCCCGGCAAGCTCAAACGCCAGGCCGATGGCGTAGCCGTGCACGGCGGCAATAACGGGCTTGCCCAGTTCCCACACGGCCATGTGCGCCGCGCCGGGCGAGGCGCGGTCCAGCGATTCATCGTTGGCCAGGATGCGCTGCGAGGACTCCGTGATGTCGCCCCCGGCGGAGAAGGCGCGTCCTGCGCCACGCAGGATGACCGCGCGAACGTCATCGTCCGCGTCCGCGGTCGCCAGCGCCTCGCGCAGGGCCTCTGTCATCGCGCCGTTGATGGCGTTCAGGACGGTGGGGCGATGCAGCGTGATGACGGCGATGCCCTCCGCCGTCTTCTCATACAGCACCGGCGTGCCGTTGCTGCCGTCGTCGATGGGGGCGTCGTCCGGCGCGGGCCGGTTCTCCTGTGTCATTGCGCGTGTTCTCCTTGTCGCTGATGCGTTGTGAGCTGCAGATCGCCGTATCGTATCCGCGATTGTAGCAGAGGGCGGCGGGGATGCGGCGCTGGACGCGCCGCGGGAGCGGCTAGCCCCTGACGCTCAGGCGGTAGCTGCCAATGAGGTCCCGGTTGCCCTCAATGGCGACGTAGTAGGTGCCGGATTCCTGCGGGGTCCAGTAGCGGGAGTGCCCCTCCCATTCCTCCCAGTGCCTGTTGTGGATCCAGTTTGAGGGGGCCGTGCCATCGGGCTTGTAGAGCTTGACGCGGTACTCCTCCAGGGAGACCTTGTTGATGTCCACAAAGTATCTGCGGCCCGCGACTGCCTCAAACGCGAAGTAGTCGATATCGAAGTCATCCTCAATCCTCGCGCGGACCGTGCCGCCGGTGGATATGGCCGTCGCGGAATCAATGCTGTCGCCGTGGTCGTCCGGAACATCGGGGACGTGGGTGAATTCCAGTTGATATGGTCCGGATTCTCCCGCGGAGTTGATCAGGGCAACATAGAAATAGGGGGTGGTGCCCGCGACCCACTGCAGGTGCGTGCCGGTCTCATTGACGTAGCGGGCCTTGTGGTCAAAGTACGCCTTCCCGCTGGGCATGAAGAGTTGGAGCGCGTAGAGCGGGAGTGGGCGGTCGACGTCGATCCTGTATTTCTCGCCCCTCTGCATGGGCAACTTGAAGTAGTCAATATCAAATGTGTAGTCCATCGCGCCCTCGATGACCGTATTCGCCTCTATTGGGAATGCTGCCCCCGGTTCGTCGCCGTGCGCGTCCGGCGTCTCCGGTGTGTCAATACCCGGGAAGCCGCCGTGCAGCCGCTCATACAACCTGTTGAATTCATCTCGTTTGTCCGGCGGCGTGTGTGACAGAAACGTCTCATAGATATCCTGTTCTGTCAGGGATCGTGAATCGTATGTACTGCCGCCCCTCAGATGATCGCCCTGCGTGGTGGTCTGCACATAGAGTTCCCGGAGAGCGCCGACGGCGGTTTCCTGTCCAATGTCCTCATAGACGGAGAGCAGGAAGTATTCGCCAATGGGATAGATACAGGTTTCACGATCGTAGCCGGGCCGGGCGGCGATGTAGTTGTAATGGCGAATGCTGCCGTATCCGGTTCCGAGACAGAATGCGTCCTCTGTCTCCATTTCCGTGCGGCGCTCGAGCATGCTGGGGCCGACCGTATTCTCATAGACGTGGTCCCTGATGAACTGAGCCCCGCCTTCAACCAGCCAACCCTGCGTGAAGTTGTGGCCGCCCAGATAGTAATGCGCGACCTCATGCGGGACGCGATGGTGCGTCCACTCATTCTCATCAAGGACGAAGTAAGGCCCATAGTGACAGTTGCATTGGCCATAGACGCCGGCGTCCGGCTCAAGGACCAGCAATAAAACGTCCGTCCTGGGGAAGGGCGCGCCCAGAAACTCTTCCTCCAGGCGCACGGCCGCCTCGAGAGTATTGAGCAACTCTTCTCCATAGAGCGAGAAGGCATTGCGGACGACCCACAGCGTCACATCTCCCGCCAGGGGCAGAGTGATCTGCCTGGTGCGAATGTCATGTTCATGGATGAGAGAATCGACCAAGGGCTCATTGGTGGAGAACCAGGTGAGGAAGAAGATCAGGACGGCCTCGTCATCGGTGATACCGTCGGCTGCCCAGTCCGGCGGAATGTTGTCGATAGCATAATTGGGGGGCAGTGTTGTGCCTACTACGTCCACAAGAAAGGCTGACAAATCGTCCTCGCGGGGCTGCGCCCACTGGAGGATGGCGCGGGCAAGCGAGCCCTCTGGCGTTGTGGTCAGTATGAAATACGTACTCATCTCTGCCCGTGATATGCCGTCCGTTATCCAGGGCTCCGTCAGCAGCTCCGTGGCGTGTTCCGCCTGAACCGAAGACGCGGAACTGTGCACGACCAGCAAGTTGGTCAGCCTCTCCATAAACTCCTGCTCGATTTCGTTCGGTCCATCGGCCAGCCAGGGCATTTCCAAGAAGGTCGTGGAGATGGCGAAGCGCTGCATTCTGGCCAGTCTCAGGAACACGTCGCCGATGATGTCCCACTCGCGCTCCCCCTCTATGCCGTCGATGATCCATGGCTGAGCCAGGAGCGTCTCGCCAAGCTCCTGCTGAGCGGGGGTTATGCCGTCAGTCCCCCACACTACCGCATCCAGACCGACTATGAACTCAAACTCATCCTCGTTCAGGTCATCGGCCAGCCAGGGCATTGCAAGGAGGTCTTCGGCAAGCTCCGCGTCATGCAGCTCGAACAGGGGAATAAACCCGAATATCAGGGCGTCCACTTCGAACCCCGTTATGTCGTCCTGTATCCAGGGCAGGCTCAGAAGAGCCTCGACGCGATCGCGGTAAACGGAAAGTTGGGCGGGCGTCCCGGTGGAGTAGGTCTGCAGCTGGCGGATAAACTCACGTTCGGTGCGACCAAGGCCATCGGCCATCCAGGGCATTTCCGGGAGGGTCGGCGAAAGGTCACCCGCCGCAGCGCCAATGAAGGTGATGTGAGACGTCTCAATCAGATCTACGCCATCGGCAACCCATGGCAGCAGGGCAATCCCCTCAGCAACCTGTCGGTTCTCTCTCCATAGGTCGGAGAGCTGCGTTGCGACACTTGCATGGCCGCGGTCCGGGGGATTTGCATACCAGGGGAGCAGGGCGCCCAACCGTTCCGCGGCCGGATCGTAGGGCGTTGGCGTTGGCGTGGCTGTGGCCGTCGCGGTTGGCGTGGGCGTCTGCGATGGGGCGGTTGCTGTTGGAGCCACTGCGGGGGTGGGAGCCGGCGTTTCAGAGCACGCCAGGATACCTGCGGCGCAGAGGATGAGGGCGACCGCCAGCGCCCACTTCACGCGTGTACGGAACCGGCCGGTGAAACGTTCCACCTCGCCCCTCCGAATGGCGGTTTCGGTTGCGACCGCGCGCCGTTTCCGCGGCGCCTGTGACGCCCCCATTATGCCACGCGCTCCGGCCATCGGACGCCGCGCGCCTCATCAGGCTGCGGGATGACGGCGGATCACGCTTGCGCCATCGCGCCGTTTGGGGGAATATTGCCCTGTCCGGCGCGCGCGGCTGCCTCATCCGGGCGGCGCTGCCGGCGCCGGGCGCCGACGGGTCGGTTTTGGCTGGACGGATAGCCGAGGAGGGGGAGGACGATGACGTCGACATCAGAATCAGAGCTTGATTGGACTGCGACACGGGAGTTTGTGGGGCGCGACATCATGCTGGAGCCGAAGGCCGGCATCGATGCCGTGGAGCGCAGCGCCATCCGTCGGCAGATGGAGGTTCTGGAGATGGACTGCCCGCTGCACATTGATGATGCCGTGGCGCAGAAACACGGGTATGACGCCGTGTTCGCTCCGCTGCACATGATTCAGACGTTTCAGACGGCGTCCATGTGGGAGCCGGGGTTGGGGACGATCTGGCCCACGGATGACCCGCATTTCACCAACTCCGGCACGGGCCGCGCCGGCCGCGCCATGGATGTGCCGTCACCCGGCACGGCGGGCTTTGTGACGGACCTTGAGGTGGAGTTCCTGAAGCCGCTGTACCTGGGTGAGCGGGTGGCGCAGGTGTCCCAGACGCTGCTTGAGGTGAATCCGCGCAAGACCAGGGTGGGCGACGGCGCGTTTCTGACCTATGAGTCCATGTTTGAGAATCAGGACGGCGTGTCCGTGGGCCGTCAGAAGATGGTCAGCTACACGTACATCCCCAGCGCGCAGGCCGCCGCCACGGCCGCGGCGGGCGGCGATGCCGCGGAGAAGCCCGCCCGCGCGATTGAGCCGCGCCGAAACCCCGCCGTCGATTGGGACTTTCAGCGCTATTGGGAGGACGTGAACGAGGGCGACGAGGTGCCCGCCATCCACTATCCGCTGACGATTCAACGGATGGTCATGGCGGCGGGCGCGAATCGCGATTTCAACGCCATTCATCACAACACGTACGTGGCGCAGGCCGGCGGCGCGGCGGACATGTACGCCATGAACTACTTCCACAACGGCATGTGGGAGCGCGTGGCGCGGGAGTTCATCGGACTGGCCGGAACGATCAGGCAGATCGGGTCATTCCGCATGCGCGTCTTCAGCACCGTGGGCGATACCGTTGTCACCGGCGGCAGGGTCAGCCGCAAGTGGCGGGAGAACGGCGAGAACCTGCTTGAGCTGGAGCTGCAGTCCGTGCTGTCCACCAACGGCAACGTTTCCGTTGGCCCGGGCCCGGTCACCGTCACGCTGCCCACACGGGGGTAATCAGCGATCAGGTGGGCGGGGCGCAGGCCACGCCCCTTGCGTTTAGGGCCACTGGGATGGGGAATTGTGCCGTGCTGACCGCGTTAGCGATCAGCACGGCGGTGGGTGGCTCCAGAGCGATTGGACGGCTGTCTCGCCAGTAGCGTGGTGATGCGCAGGTGCCGTGGGATCACGCGCCCTGTGACTTGCGCCGTGACGATCTTCCACCGCGATGACGCCGGTCGTCTACTGTGCATCCGCAGGCAGGGTCAATGCATTTGTAGAAAGTGGCGCCATCCCTCTGTCTGGCCATTCGGACAGTTTCGTGCCCACTTTGTGGGCAGACGGGATTTGACGACGTTTCGGTGTCCAGATTATCCCCAAGGTTTTTACAGAGAGATCGGCTGACTATCCGAAACATGCTTTCTGTAGAGTTGTTATGTGACAGAATGTTCAGAGATCCGTGCCACGCTATATGTCTGTCGATCAGAGCCACTTTCTCGTGCATGTTTGAGCGATAGGCCACACTGACACCCAATTGACGGAGTCGTTGCGTGATGCTCTCTGTTGGATTGTCCCAGAATCCCCGACGAGTTCTCGGTGGTTGTGTGTGGATTTGTACAGAAATCCCCCTCAATCGCGCGAGGCGGAAATAGTCTGCCCAGCGCCCCACTCCGTCCTCTGTCATATATGGCGAAAAAATTATGATCGATTCTTCGGCGCGCTTAAGGTCCCCAGGGAACACTTCATAAAACGTACGTTCATCAAATATCGCAGAGGTATCTTCTGAGAAATCGAAGGCCGCTGCTCCAAGATGGCCCAAGCCGGTTGCCCACTCGGCTCCGGTGAGTTCAGAAAACAGGTCAATCTCGATGGGTGAGCCGTATTTTCGGAAATCTTGAATAACACCGGTAACCAGACTACTCCTTCCCCCTTTATCTATGAGGTAACGAAAATCACCAACTAGAATGACATGATCCTTTGCTCTACTCAATGCAACGTTCAGAAGGCGCGCTCCTTCTTCATCAATACGCTTGGCCTTAAGGAATCCGCTAATCGAAACACCTGTCGCATCAGTAAGATCTAGAATCATTGTGGCCTTTTCATTTCCTTGAAATCGGTGCACGGTTGCTGCTATTCCTGCTCCCCGTTGGCCGAGCCGCTCTGTTAACAGTCCGTCGATCAGTCGCGCCTGCGCTGCGAATGGCGAAACGACGCCGATGCTCTCATTAGGTTCATTCTCCGGTAGATAACCGCTTTCGTGCAGGCGCTGTACAATGTTCTGTACAAGCATGGCGTGGAGCAGATTGTACCGAGAACGCCTATTGCTCTGATAGCTTGCCCACGCCCCAAGGTCACCTGTGTCAATATAGAGTAGAGAATCCTCACCGAACGGGAAGCCTCGCTGTGTGGGAGCGTCACGGCTAGCTGTTTTCAGCTTGCCACCGTAGTAACGGTCATTGACTAGCTGGCAGATGTCCTCAGTCATGCGATATTGCAGAACCAATGGCATAACATGAGGCGTCGACAATGGTACATCCTGGCGTTTCACTGCATCCGCGACTCCGGCAATGCGAAAGACGTCCTGTTTCAACCACGTGTCTGCCAGATCTCCTGATGCCTGAATGATGGGGGCCAATTGGCGAAAATCGCCGGCAATGATGACAAAGCTCTTGGCAAGCCCGGAAGCCAGGTACGTTAGAGGCGGCATCAACATGGATGCTTCGTCGATAACCACGACGTCGAATGTTCGCGGTGTATCTGTTCCCAAATAGGAACGATAGGCAGTCGTCGCCATGATCTTGCAGTCGTTCAAGATCCGTGTTCTAATCTCGGAAAGCTCCTGCTCAATTCGCGATAACCTGCTACGGATTCGTGCGGACTCGGCTTTAAGCAGGTTCAATCGTGCTTCAATTGTGCCGCGTGATGGGTAGGAAGTTGTAGTTCTACTCAGGGCTGCCACTTCAGATCGAAGCGTGCGAGCTTCGTTATCGGCCAGCGAAGCGCGTTGTCGAGCATCGGCACTGCTTCTATCCGCTTCCTCGGCTCGATTTTCGGCCGTCGCTGCTTGTTGTCCGAGCCTTATAGGATCCAGCCCCGCGAGGATGCGCCGTATCCCCCGCATTGACCGGGCCTGTATCACTTTCTCCCGAAGCCTGACTGCCTCTTGTCTATGCCTCTGGGCGTTGGTAGTATGCCTGATTGCCTCGTCACGCGCCTTATGCCCCTGCTCCTCTTGTTGCTCCAGCCTCTGCCGAGTGTCGGCGAGAGTGTCCAGGATCCCAAGAGCCGCACGCAGTTCATTCTCCTCAGTCACGATGGGATGCAAGGCTGCGCTGAGTTTCTCTCTTTCAGCTATCAGTGGAGCAGCAAGCCGCTCCGCAATCTGATCAGGGATTACATAGTCGCCATAGCGCTCACGGAGCTCCTCCTTGACGACAGGGCCCAAGCGTACGACGTGCCCTGAATGAAAGGCGTCTTCCTTGGAGAGGCACTCGGAGACTTTCTCAAGCGCAGTGTCGACCGCGATGTTAGTGTTTGACACTAGAAGTACGGAGCGCCCTTCGCGATACTGTGCCTCGACTATGCTCGCAAGTGTCGTCGTCTTCCCCGTCCCTGGCGGCCCCCATATGAAGGTGGTGTCACTTCCCAGTGACATCCGCAAGGCAGAAAGCTGTTCTTCATTTAATACATTAATTGAGGATACTCCCTGATGCGGCTTTTCCGTTCCGACCCGGATTTGTTTGTCACCAATTGCCCGATCTGCGGCATTACGGTTGAACCAGTCTGCGCCATTTCTTGCCTCCTCCAACCGTCCCTTCAACCTTTGGATCAAAAAAGAGTTATCCGTACTGATAGAGCATTGGAGAATGGTCTCCCCAAAGTCTTTTTGAAGGCTAATGATCAGCGTGGCCTCTCGAAGCGCAACCACTTCTCCCTCGACCTTCTGACCATTGATTGTGGCGACCAGAGGTGTGTCGTCACGGAGAAACAGTTCTTCTTCAAGTGTGAAGCGATACAGCCATTTCCCATCGGCGCGACCGGCAAAGCGACCATTCCTAAGTTCGAGGCGAGCCTCAGCACTTTTTGCGCGAATCGCCCGCACCTCTTGTTCAAGCGCCTTGATCATGTCATCAACATGGCTCATTCCTGTACTCCTTTACGCTAGTATGTGCTATCCCCCGTCCCCCGCGCCCGGTGGCTAGCCCGTGCTCCGCTGAAGGGCTGCGCTCAAAAAATCCCCAACGCGGCGGGCCAGGTTCTGCTCCTCGCCCCACCAGAAATGATCCGTCTGCGGGGAGATGTAGATCTCCGTCGCGCCCGGCAGCCGGGCGGCCAGGTCTCTCACGCGCTCCACCGTGGCAAACGCATCGGCCTCGCCCGTTGCGATGAGCTTGGGCATGGTCAGCGCCGCAATGCCATCGCCGTCATCCCCGTGCTTACTCGTTCGCTCGCCGATGGCGGGTGAGATGAGCGCCAGCGCCGCGAGATTCTCGAGTTGCGCCGCAGCCCGCAGCGCCACGCCGCCGCCAAAGGAATATCCCGCAAGCGCCGCGCGCAGGGCAGAGGGCGGCTCACCGGCGGCATCGCCCTGCGGCAACAGACGTCCTGATGCCAGGGCGTCCGTCGCAGCGCGTGCGTCGTCCTGCTCGCCAATGCCGTTGCCGTACGCGCCGGTGCTGCGCCCCACGCCGCGGAAGTTGAAACGGAGCGCCGCGTGACCCCGCGCGACGATGCCCGCGGTAATCGCCATCACCACGTTGTTCGTCATCTCCCCGCCGTATTGCGGGTGAGGATGACAGATGACGACGCCCGCTGCCGCGCCGGCGGAGGACGCCTGATCCGGAAGGTCCAACTGCCCCTCAAGGACAATGCCGTCGGTCGAGTTGATGCGGACGGTTCGCGTCTGGATGTTGTCTTCTCCCCTG
>JAAXGS010000043.1 GCA_012271225.1 Dehalococcoidia bacterium
GTGTACCCCACACCAGGCTCACGCATTCGCCCGGCGCGCCGCACCAGAGTGAGGCCTGATGTGGCCATGCCCGTGTGCCCCGCATTGACTGGGCGCGGCACGCGCGGCATCAGATGTCCTGATAGGCAGAGGGGCGCTGCGGCGGGCATGCCCGCCGCAGCGCCCCTCGCGCCAGCCGGACCTCGTTCGTTAGAGGGCGATCTCTCCGGACTCACCGGTGCGCACGCGAATGACGTCCTCGACCCGCGTGACGAAGATCTTGCCGTCGCCGATCTCACCTTCCCCCGTGCTGCGCGCCCCCCGAATGATCGCCTCCACCACCGTGTCCTTCATGCCGTCCTCGATGATGGCGCGAACCAGCGTCTTGCCGCGCTCATGGCGCTGCGCCATCTGGCCCCCGCGCCCAACAAAGACCTCCACGCCGCCCTGCTGTCCCTCGCCCGTCACGTTCACGTAGTAGAACTTCGTGCAGCCGACGGCCTCGAGTTCTCCCACGACCTGCTCAATGGTTTCAGGCCTGATGATGGCCTCTATGCTCAGCATCTCCGTCTCCTATGCCTCCGCCTCTGCCCTGCCGCGCGGCCCGGCCGGTCCCCCTGGCCGGGCCGTGGGATTTTTCCCACTTCTGCGCGTTCTCTCTGCTCTCGTCCCGCGTCTCTTCTTCCAGTCTAGCCAGCGCCCCTAATCGGCCCCGTCGGCCACGTAGGCGCGCTCACCGTGCGCGGCCAGATCAAGTCCCTCATCCTCCGCGCGTTCGGGCTCCCTCAGCCCAAGTCCCGGAATGAGGTCCAGAACCTTGAGAATGATGAGCGTGGCAACGCCGGAATACGCGATGGTGGCGACAACGCCGATGATCTGCGTGCCCATCTGCCCCGCGTTCCCCTCAAGCAGGCCGGCCGTTCCGCCGATGGCTTCAACGGCGAAGACGCCCGTCCCCAATGCGCCCCAGATGCCGGCGATGCCATGGACGCCAAAGACCTCCAGCGCGTCATCAATACCCAGACGCGGCCGATACAGGACGAAGAAGTATGGGAGAATCCCCGCGCCGATGCCGAGCACCAGCGCGCCCATGACGTTGACAAAGCCCGCCGCCGGGGTGATGGCGACCAGCCCCGCCACGGCGCCGGTGGCAATGCCGACCGCGCTCACGCGTTTGTTCTGAATGTAGGAGAGGATGCCCCACGTGAGCGCGCCCGCCGCGGCCGCCGTGTTGGTCACAAGCAGCGCGTTGACGCCCTGCCCGTTGGCCGCAAGGCCGGAGCCCGCGTTGAATCCAAACCACCCAAACCACAGGATGCCCGCGCCAAGGATCACGTACGGCACGTTGTGCGGCTCAATGGCCGGCCTGCGCCGCCGCCCCACCAGAACCGCCGCCGCAAGCGCCGCGACGCCCGCATTGATGTGCACCACCGTGCCGCCCGCAAAGTCCAGCGCGCCCAGCTCAAACAGCCACCCGCCTTCGGCCCACACCCAGTGGCAGATTGGCGCGTAGACCAAGGTCAGCCACAGCACCAGAAACACCATGTACGTGGTGAACCTGAACCGCTCCACAATCGCGCCCGTGATCAGCGCCGGGGTGATGATGGCGAACATCATCTGAAACGCGACGAACAGCAGGACGGGGATGCCGCCTGAAATGTCATCGACGCCGATGCCGCTCAGCCCGATGTGGGAGAGATTGCCAATGACCGCGTTGAGCGCGTTCCCGTCACCGAATGCCAGGCTGTAGCCCCACAGCACCCACACCAGGCTGGCAACGGCCATTGAGACAAAGCTGAGGGAGATGGTGCTGATGGCGTTTCGCCCGCGCACAAGCCCGCCGTAGAAGAAAGCGAGCCCCGGCGTCATAAACAGCACCAGGGCCGTCGATACCAGCATCCATGCGGTATCACCACTATTCAGGGTGTCCATGTCGTCCTCCTTCTGAACCCGTGTCCGCGCGACCCCCGCCACGCGCTGTTAACCATGCTCGGCCCGCTCTGTGACGGCGCAGTTACGCGAGGGTTACAATCGTGTTACGCGGCGCAACCGCCGCCCATGACGCATGACTACCGACGATGTCATCACCCTCCGGCCGGACGGCCGCCTCCTTGTCGCCTCTCTCAGCCGCCCTCCGAACAACTACATCAGCGCGGACACAGCGGCCGCCCTGCGCGGCCTCTGCGCATCGTTGCGAGAGGACAGTTCGTCCTTTGACGTCCTCATCCTGACCGGCCATGACGCGCAGTCCGCGGGGGCCGGAAACACGGGGGGCGACGGCGGGGCGGCCTTTTCCCGCGGGACGGATCCGTCGCTGTGGGCATCCCTGCGGACATCAGACCTCCGGACATCAGTGGGAAATGCCGCGTCCGCTCACGCGGCTGCGGCGCTGCTGGACGGGTATCGCTGCGCGGGGGCGGTCGCCTCACTCCCCTTCCCGGTGATCGCCGCGCTCAACGGCGACGCTCATGATCAGGGGCTTGAGCTGGCGCTCGCCGCCGATATTCGCGTGGCGGCCAACTCCGCCTCATTCCGCATGGCGCAGGCGGCGGCCGGCCTCATTCCCTGGGACGGCGGCACGCAGCGCCTGCCGCGCTGCGTCGGACCCGCCAACGCGACGGACCTCATCCTGACCGGCCGAACCATCGATGCGGCTGAGGCCCACGCGATGGGGCTGGTGAATCACATCGCGCCGGACGGGGGAGCGCTGGCCGCGGCGGAGGAGATCGCGGCGCAGATCCTCAGGGGAGGGCCGATTGCTGCGCGCTATGCCAAAGAGGTCGTCGCCACCGGATCAGAGATGACCCTGGATCAGGGCATCCTGCTTGAAACCGACCTGACGATGATTCTGCAGACCACGCGCGACCGCGATGAGGGGATCCGCGCATTCCTTGAACGGCGCGACCCAACCTATACGGGGGAGTAGGCAGGACTCATGGGTGAGCGGCATCCTCCCGCGTCGGGACACGCCCCGCGCCGCCTGTGGACGTCACCCGCGCAATGCGCCATAATCACAGACGCGGTCCCGTGAGGTTGGGAGTAGGTCATGACACAGGATGAGCAGGAGCGCCCGCGAAGCGACTCCGATGAACAGGCGGAGCAGGCGCAGGGCGAAACAGCCGAACCGATGGAGGAGCAGCCTCAGACGGGCGCCGATGAGCCAGCCGGCCCCGGCGGCTACGCATACTCCGAACCCCCGCCAATCCCTCCCCCAATGCAGGCCCCTCCCGGGCCGGGTGAGGCGTACTACGGCCCGGTGAGCATGCCGGATGAGCGCAATTTGTCGATGCTCGTTCACCTGAGCGCGCTTCTCGCCATCATCCCCTTCCTACCCTTGGCGCATATCATTGCCCCGCTGATTGTGTGGCTCATCTACCGCGCCAAATCGGACATGGTGGACTATCACGGCAAGCGGGCGCTCAACTTTCAGATCAGCATGACGATTTATTTCCTGGTATCTGTGGTGCTCATGTTTGTGCTGATCGGCTTCTTCACCGCCCTGATCCTGGGTGTTCTCTGGCTCATCTGGACAATCCTGGCCGCCGTGCGCGCAAGCCGCGGCGAGCCGCCCGGCTACATCCTGGCCATCACCTTCGTGAAATAGCGGGAATTCCCGCCGCCGCGATGTCCTTGCTCACACGCGCCGGCGCAGCGCGTCTGCTGCGGGTGGTGTTTCGCTCGGAGGTGTGAGAGGCCGTGACGCAGAACGAATCCGGCGCGCCGGAGCAGCCGTCAACCCCCGTCTATGGGGATCTGTCGCATCCGGAGGAGCGCAAGCGATCGATGCTCGTGCACTTAAGTGCGCTGATTGGTGTCGCCAGTGAGGTGATTGGCCTGCTCCCCTTCACCCTCCTCGCATTTATCATCCCCACGTTCGTTCTTACGTTCACGGCTATCTTCGCCCCCCTCATGCTATGGCTCATCTACCGCGAGGAGTCGAACATGGTGGACCACCACGGCAAGCAGGCGCTCAACTTTCAGATCAGCATGGTGATTTACTGGCTGGCGTTAAACTTCACGCTTCCATCCATTGGCCTCTTCATCCCGCCGCTCGTTCTGCCCTCCTTGCCCTTCCTGCTCCTGACCTTGCCGCTCCTGGCCGTCTGGATCATCTGGACCATTCTCGCCGGCGTGCGCGCCCGCCGCGGCGAGCCGCCCGGCTACATCCTGGCCATCAGATTCGTGAGATAGTGGGAATTCCCGCCGGCGCAGCCGTATGCTGCGGGTGATGTTTCATCAGGAAGTATGAGAGGCCATGACGCAGAACGAATCCAACGCGCCGGAGCAGCCGTCAACCCCCGTCTATGGGGA
>JAAXGS010000044.1 GCA_012271225.1 Dehalococcoidia bacterium
GCGCCGTCGATCTGCCGCTCCTTGGGGAAGGTGTAGGAGATCAGGGAGCCGTAGTGCTCGCCATCGTTGCGGGCGGCAAGCCATCCAACCAGGTTTGGCTTGCCGGACGGCGTGAAGGGCAGGATCAGCACAAACTCCTCCTGCGCGGCCTCCGGCAGCCGCATGATCAGGTAGTACGGCTCCATGGGCTGCGATGTCTCGCCAAAGAAGAGCTCACGCGGGAAGCTCCAGAGGTCCTCCTGGTTGTAGAAGACCTGCGGCTCCGTCATGTGGAACTTCAGATACTTGTCCGCCTGCACGCTGAAGAAGTCCTCCGGGTAGCGCAGGTGGGAGCGGAGCGCCTCTGGCATCTCATCCATCGGCTTGAACAGGTCCGGGAAGACGCTGGCGTAGGTTCTGATGATGCCGTCAGACTCATCCGCGATATACAGATCTACAGAGCCGTCATAGGCATCGATGACGGCCTTCACGCTGTTGCGGATGTAGTTGAACCCAACCTGCGTCGGCTCGGAATACGGGAAGCGGTCGCTGATGGTGTAGGCGTCCTGAATCCAGTACAGCTTGCCGTCCGCCACCACGATGTACGGATCCGAGTCCAGTTCAAGGAACGGCGCGAGGTGGCTGAGACGTTCCTGAATCTGCCGAAAGTATAGGATCTGGCTCTCTGACGTGATCTCCCCCGTGATCAGGATGTTGAGGTCCGCAAAGCGCCAGGCGAAGAGGACGCGGGAGAGCAGCCCGCTGATGGACACGCCGTCCCCCTCATAGGAGCGGTACACGGGGTCCGCGTCCGTGGGGTGATCGAACTCGTCCGTGTTGCTCCGGACAATGACCCAATCGTCCGTTGCCTCGCCGAAGTAGACCTGCGGCACGTCAACGGGGGGCGCGCCCACCACCGGCTCCGGCGGAATGTCCTTCAGGAAAAACTCCGGCAGGCCGTCCTGCTTGAACTCCGTGACGGGGCTCATCGCGACGCCGTATCCGTGGGTGAACTGCAGCTTGCGGTTCACCCACGTCTGCGCCTGAACCGGCAGCTGCGACTGCACAAGCTCGCGCGTGCCAACCATCACCTGCCGATAGTCGCCATCGATGGAATAGCGGTCGATATCGATATCAAGAAAGCTGTATTGGAGACGGAAGAACTGAATCTGGTTGTAGACGTCACGGAGGGGGCGGTGATCCCACAGGCGGATGTTCTCAAAGGTTCCGGGGTTCTCATCCACGACGTTGCGCGAGATGTTCTGCGTGCTTGAGTCATACTGCTGCTGTTCAATGCGATTGAGCGCGAAGCCCTCCCGCGTCATCTGAATGGTGCGCTGGATGTAGGGCCGCTCAAGGGCGAATTCACTCGGCTGGACCTGGAAGCGCTGAACGGCGGCGGGCAGGAGTCCGGTGCCCACCGTGAGGGTGAGGAACCAGATGCCGATGCCGATCAGCGGCAGGCTCTGCCATCTGAGAAAGGCGTTTGCGGCCAGCAGGATTGCCACCAGGATGCTGATGACGATCAGCACGTTGAGGGCGGGCTGGCGGATGGCGATGTCCGTGTACGCCGCGCCGTACGCCGCCCCGCGGGATGAATAGAGGAGCTCCTGCAGGCTGAGCCAGTAGCCGATGGCCAGGAGCACGAAGAAAACGATCCCCAGCGCGGACAGGTGCGCGCGCAGAGTTGGGGTCATGCTGAACTGGAAGCCGCCCAGCGCGAAGTTGATGGCGTAGATGCCCACGGCGAACAGGACGTTGACGATGACGGCCCCCAGCCCCCAGCCCTGCAGGAATCGATAGAAGGGCAGGTCAAAGAGATAGGACGAGACATCGCGGTTGTAGAGCGGGTCCGTCAGGTTGAACATCTCCGCGTTGGTGAATCGGAGCGCCGTCTCCCAGTAGCCGGAGGCCGCCGCGCCAAAGATGATGGACAGCAGCACCCCGGCGATGATCAGGCCGATGACAACAAGCCGCCGCGCCCACGTCAGCGCTTCAAGGGGGATGTTGAGCGCCGCCTCCGGCGAGATGCCGTGCGGGGAGTAGCGCTGCGCCAGAATGACGTTGATCGCGAAGATCGCCGCAAAAACCCCCGCGCCCAGCAGAAAAAGCACAATGCGGGTGGAGAGAATGGTTGTGAAGACAGAGAGATACCCAAGGTTGTCAAACCACAGCCAGTCCACGTAGATATTGGCGATGATGGAGCCGCCGATCCAGATCAGGAGCAGCAGGCCCAGCGGGATCGCCCAGGTGAGGATGGATGACAGGCGCGGCGGCTCTCGCCGCTCAAACTCGTCGAGAAACGTCACGCTGTCGCTCCGGCCGATGCGATCCGCTCACCCTGCCGCGTGATGCGGGTGCCGCCGCCGCTCGTCAGGGCGTCCCGCAGGGCGCGCGGCGCGCGGCCATCGATGATCTGCGCCGTCCACGCGTGAGCCAGCGCGTTCAGGCACGCCGTGACCTTGGGAATCATGCCGCCTGCAATGACGCCCTCCTCAATCAACTCGCGCGTCTGAGCCTCAGTCAGCGTTGGAATCACGCGCCCGTCCCTGTCCAGAACGCCGGGCACGTCTGTCAGGAAGATAACACGTTCCGCCGCAAGCGCGCCGGCAAGCGCCCCCGCAACGGAATCCGCGTTGACGTTCAGCAGCGCGCCCGGATTGGCAGCGTCAGCGCAGACGGGGGAGAACACGGGAATGAAATCATGGTGGAGCAGGCCAACGATGAGGTCCGTCTGCACAGCGGAGACCTCGCCGACGCGGCCTAGGTCCGCGTCGCGCGCCTCGGCGGCAATGACCGCGCCGTCCGCGCCGGTCAGTCCAACGCCGCGCCCCCCCGCCGCGCCCAGGGCCGCGACGATGCGCGTGTTCACCAGGCCGCAGAGAACGGCGGTGACGACATCGAGCGCGGCATCGTTCGTGACGCGCAATCCGCGGACGAAGCGCGATTCCACGCCCAGCAGGTCAAGCCATTGCGTGATGAGCGGGCCGCCGCCATGGACAACAACGGGCTGCGCGCCCTGCCGCTGCGCGGCGACCAGGTCCTGAAACGTCGTGTCCTCCGGGCCAAGCGCGTTCCCGCCGATCTTGACCACGATTCGCGCGTTGTCGTCCGCCATCACCCTTCCACGTCAATCCCGATGTTCATACGGAAACAGCATTCAGACTACCAGAGTACAGGATGGGGCGCGCCGGGCGGCGCCGTCAGGTTGTGTACTCGCCGTTAATGCGGACGTACTCATAGGAGAAATCGCATGTCCACGCCGTCGCGGCGCCGTCACCTAGGCCGAGAGCGACATCAAAGCGGACGTCCGGCCGTTTCATGCGCTCAACGGCCTCCTCGCGCGGGAAGGGCTGGGCCTGGCCGTCACGCAGGACGCAGATATCGTTGAAATGCAGGGTCACGCGGGATTCCTCGACATCCGCTCCGCTCCGCCCCAGGGCCATCATCACACGGCCCCAGTTGGGGTCATTGCCAAAGACGGCCGTCTTGACGAGCGGGGACGTGGAGATGACGCGGGCGGCCAGCCGCGCGTCATCGTCGCTGCGCGCCCCGGACACGTTGATCTCAATCAGCGTTGTCGCGCCCTCTCCGTCACGGACAATTGCCCGCGCCAGCTCCAGGGATACGTAGGTGATTGCCTCTTCTATGGCGGCCTCATCCTCTCCGCCGGAGACGGCTGGATTCCCCGCCGCCCCGTTCGCAATCATGATGACCGTATCGTTGGTGGACGTGTCTCCATCGACGCTGATCATGTTGAATGAACGGTCGACGGCGCGCCCAATGACGCGGCGCAGGCAGTCCTGCTCCACCGCGGCGTCGGTTGTGAGAAACGCGAGCATGGTTGCCATGTCCGGATGAATCATGCCGGAGCCCTTGGCTGCGCCGGCCACGGTCACCGTCCGCCCGCCAATTTGCACGGTGACAGCGCACTCCTTGATCCGCGTGTCCGTGGTGATGATGGCCTGCGCGAAGTCATGGCCGCCGTCCGCGCGCGGCTCCACGGCCTCGATGCCGCCGCGCATGACGCTCATCGGCATCGGCACGCCGATGACGCCGGTGCTGCAGACCAGAACCTCATCGGCGGAGAGGCCGAGCCTGTTGGCGGCCATTTCAGCGGTCGCGCGGGCGTCCGCGATGCCCTGCGGTCCCACGGCGGCGTTCGCGTTGCCGCTGTTGACGACCACTGCGCGCGGCGCGGCGCGTTCGATGTGTTCCCGGCTGACAATCACCGGCGCGGCGGTGACGCGGTTCTTGGTGAAGACCGCTGCGCCTGTGGTTCCCTCTCCGTCCGCTATGAGAATCGTGACGTCCAGGACATCGGGCGGCGTGTCTGACCGGATGCCGGCGTGGACGGCGCCGGCGCGAAAGCCGCGCGGCGAGGTGACGGAGCCGTTCTCAATGGGCGTCAGGGACATCGTTCCGCCTTTCACGCTGCGGGGTCATCATGGCCGTCAGGAATCTCTGTCATCCATCTTATTGCCTGCGCGCGCGTGCATACCACTGGCGCCTCCTCCCAATTGATGACAATTCGGTATGGCAACGGCGGGTATGACACAGGCGCGGTTGCCGTATACGCTGTGATGAACATGGAGCGCCGTCCGGCGATAACCCCATCAGTTCCGGCTTCAGCGTCAAAGCCGCTCACTTGGAGGACAACCCACATGACTCAAACCCAACGGGAATCGACCAGGATTGTTGGGCGCGGCGTGCAGCGCGTCGATAGCGCTGAACGGCTGACGGGCAGCGCCGTGTTCGGCGCGGACCACACCGCGCCGGGCTCCCTGCACGCGCGCATCGTCCGCAGCCCGCACGCCAACGCGCGTATTCGAAGCATCGATGTGTCGCGGGCCATGGCGCTGCCCGGCGTGCGCGCCATCGTCACCTCCGCGGACTTCCCGCACATTCCAATGAGCAATCAGGCCGTCGGCGGGGAGATCACCATGACGCCGCGTGACCAGCGCCGGATGCAGATGGCGGAGGACCGCGTCTTCTACCACTGGCAGGCGGTCGCGGCAGTGGCCGCGGATGACCCGGTGACGGCGGAAGAGGCCGCCGCGCTCGTTCAGGTGGAGTATGAGCCACTTGAGCCTGTGGTCGACGTGGAGCGCGCCGTGCGGCCGGAGTCGTCGCTTGTTCACGATGATCTCTATACATGGGAGTTCGCCGGAGGGCCGTCTGACAGGCCGAGCAACATCGCCCGCCGCGTCGAGCTGAGCCGGGGCGATGTCGAAAAGGGGTTTGCAGAGGCGGACATCGTGCTGGAGCGAACGTTCCGCGGCGGCACCGTGCACCAGGGCTATTTGGAGCCCCAGTCGTGCACGGTGGACATCGGCGATGACGGACACCTGACCGTGTACGCCGCCAGCCAGATCAGCTTCAACCTGCGTGACACGCTCTCCATCATTCTGGGGCTGCCGCAGGACATGATCACCGTTGTTCCGCTGGAGATCGGCGGCGGTTTCGGCGGCAAGGCCGGTCTTGGCGTTGAGTTTGTCACGGCGCTGCTGGCGATGAAGGCCCGCCGCCCCGTCAAGCTCGTGCTGGCGCGGGAGGAGGTGTTCCGCGCGTCCGGCCCCACCTGCGCCCACGTGATCAACCTGCGCATCGGCGCGATGCGTGACGGGACGCTGACGGCATTCGAGGGGCGCTACCTGCTGGATACCGGCGCGATGACGGGCTTCACGCACTCCGCCACCGCCGCGCTCACCGGCGCGTCGCACTACCGCTTTCCGCATCTGTACGTCGATGCCTATGACGTTGTGACAAACAAACCCGTCGCAATGGCCTATCGCGCTCCCAGCGGCCCCATCGGCAACTACCCCACGGAGGTTGTGATGGATGAGCTGGCGGAGCAGCTGGGGATGGACCCCATCGATCTCCGTCTCAGAAACGTGACGGAGGAGGGGGATCCGCTCCCCAACGGCCTGAACATGCCGGTGTGGGGGCTGAAGAAAATCCTGCTGGCCGCCAAAGAGCATCCGGCGTGGACGGACCCCGTGCCAGAGGGGCGCGGACGCGGCTTCGCGGCGGCGTACTGGGGCGGCGCGACGCTCACGTCAAGCGCGGAAATCCTGATCCGCGCCGATGCGACCTTTGAGGTCACCACCGGCTCCGTCGACCTGACGGGCACGCGCACCACCATGGCGCAGTTCGCCGCGGAGGAACTCGGCGTTGAGATGGAACAGATCACTGTGCGGAGCGGCGATACGGACTCGGTCGGCCACACAGACGGCTCCTTTGGCAGCCGGACGACGTTGACCACCGGAACGGCGGTGCTGCTCGCGGCCCGGGACGCGCGGGAGACGCTGCGCGCGGCGGCGGCGGAGATGCTGCGGGTTGGGCCGGACTACGTCGACTATACGAATCAGACGTTCAGCGCCCGTGACGCGGATCGAACCGTGAGCCTGCGTGATGTGTGCAAAGCCGCCGTCGATGCCGCGCCGGACGGCGTGCTGAAGGGTATCGGCATGGCAACGGGCCTGCCGGCCGCGCCAACAGCCGCGGCCTCCATCGCGGAGGTGGCGGTCGATCCGGAAACGGGCCGCACGGAAATCACGCGGTTCACCATCTTTCAGGACCCAGGGAACGCCATCAATCCGCTGGCCGTGGAGGGTCAGATGCAGGGCGGCGCGGCGCAGGGCATCGGCTGGGCCCTGTGGGAGGTGTATGACGTCGACGGAATGACGGGCGTGATCCGCAACCCCAATTTCCTGGACTATCGGATGCCGACTACAGTGGACGTGCCGATGATTGAGCCGGTGATTGTGTCGACGCCGAATCCGTCCGGGCCGCACGGGGCGCGGGGCGTGGGGGAGATACCGCTTGTCACGCCCGTCGGCGCGATTGGCAACGCCATCTATGCCGCAACGGGCGTCCGCCTGCATCAGACGCCGTTCACCCCGGAGCGCGTCTTTTGGGGCCTGCAGAACGCGGCCACGCAGTAAACGGCGCGGCGGCTGACAGGATGAAAGATATTACCAATCAGGCATCAACAACAAAAGAGACAGGAGCGTTTGAATGATGGAAAACCGAGAGTTGGACCTGCATGGCCACACGTGGGGCGAAGCACGAAACGCCTTCCTGCATTTCTATAACGATAAAGTCTCGCAGGGTGATTTGAACCAGGTTGAGATCGTGCACGGTTATGGTTCCACGGGTGAGGGAGGCACAGTCAAGAAACGTTTACAGAAACTACTGGAGCGTCACGCCGATTACCTGGAGTTCATCTCGGGTGAAGAATGGGACGGCAACCCCGGCCACACGTTGGTGAGTCCCAAGCTTCTATTGCCCAAACTGGAGGACGTCCTGATGGAGGATATCGTGCAGTACTGCGACATACCACGGACACAGAAAAAGATCATTGGACATTTTGTCAAACGCGCTGATTCACCCACGATAACCTCCATGATCAAACAGCTTGAGAAGCAGAGCCGGATCCGGAAAATCACAAAAAATCATCAACCCATGTGGGAAGCGCCGTAAGCGCTTGTTAGCGGTTGTTGGCCAACACTTTTATCCTGAGATGTGTATCTGTAGAGTTATAAAATGCCAAAAAACAGAAGAAAACAACGAACAAACCCGACGAAAGGCGCAAATAACTGGCAAACAAAGAGTGGAAAAAGAAGATACGAGAACAGAAGTGCCGGCAGAAAACTAGATTTGCATGGCCGTAACCGAAACAGGGCCATAGAGGAGTTCGTCGAATTCTACAATAAACAGATAAACACTGGCGACTTAGTTGCAATAAGCGTTATACACGGCCATGGATCGACTGGTAAAGGCGGAGTAATCAGGATTCTTTTACGTAAGCTGTTAGGGTACTATACTGGCTATTTGAATTTCATCTTGGGTGAAGAGTGGGATGGCAACCCCGGCCACACCGTGGTGATCCCCAGGTTGCCATTACCCACACTAGAGGAAGGATGGGATCGCAAGCTCGGCCACATGAGAATGCAACCTAGGTCGCCGCTGGGCACACCAGAAGATGTGTTGATGGAAGCTATCGTGCAGTACTGCGGCATACCACGGACGAGCAAACAAATCATAGAGCAATTCACCGCCTGTGCTGGCTCAAGTACGATATCCTCTATGATCGAACAACTTGAGATGTTGACCCGCATCTGGAAAATTACGGAAAAAAGTCGGCCTATGTATCTGGCGATGTAGACACGGGGATCCTCTGCCGGCCAACCAATGGGGATCCGCCGCCGTTCGTCATGCCGCTATACTGACCCGCAGGAACGGCGCCCGCATTGGCATCGGCGCCGAAACTCAGGACAAGGAAGGTCATGGCCGCCCAATCGCCCGGCGATGTCGACATCGTGTACTGTCTCCGCCACCCCCGGCAGGAGACCGCGCTGCGCTGCGGGCGCTGCGGGGATCCAATCTGCTCATATTGCGTCGTCCACACGGACACCGGCATCCGCTGTCCGGGATGCGCCGGTTGGCAGCGCAATAGCGGCGCCAACGGCGGCGGATCGCCATCGCGAGAACCGTCCCGCAGCCGCAAACTGACATCGATTCTCCGGACAGTGATCACTCTTGTTGCGGTTGCGTCGGCACTGGGCCTTCTCGTCGCGTTTCTGGGGCAGAGCGCCGCCCGAATGGACGCTGAGACGGAGGCGCGGCAGGCGCAGGCGGCGCGTGCCGCAGCTGAGGAGAACGTTGCGCGCGAACGTCAGAGCAGACTGAACGCTGAACAGCATGCCCAGCAGGAGGCGCAGCTGCGCGCCACGGCGGAAGCCGTTGCCCGGCAAGAGCAAGAGGCACGATTGGAGGCGGAGACCGCCCAATCTGAAGCAGAACGCGCGCGGGATTCAACTGAACAAGATCTCATAAACGAAACAACGCTGCGAATGGAGGCACTTGGCCGGCTTGACCGGCAGATGGAATTGCGTTTTGAAACGGAGGGACAACTTCAAGAAGCGCAGATGCGCCTGGATGATGCTGAGGCAATGATTGGGCAACTGCAGGCAGACTTTGAACAAGAACAGTTGCTGCGGGAATCTACGGAAGAAGACTTGGAAATTCAGAAATTGACGCATGAGCTTCTGTTGGCTACGTTACTGGCCGCAAATAGCCCGATATTGCAGGCCATTGCTACCAAGGAGCTTCGCATCTACATAGAGAATGTTCCGAATTACGCCGCGGATGGAGTCCAGGATGCGGTTGATGACATTATTGACATTCTCGAAGATTGGGAACCGTACGGCGCACGGATTCGGGAGACCCGGCGTGAGGAAAATGCGGACATTTATGTCACTTGGGTGCGGGACTACGGGCAACATATAGTTGGGTTGGCTGTCGGTCAACGTGTAATCCATATCGGACTGGGCAGCACAAATTGCCAGGATGAATGGCAAGCCTTTGACCCGAACACCGTCACAAAAATCTTGTGGCATGAGTTGGGTCACGCCTTCGGGCATGGCC
>JAAXGS010000045.1 GCA_012271225.1 Dehalococcoidia bacterium
TGACGGACGTCACGGGGCGGCTGCCGCGCTATGCATAGCGGCGGAGGACGCCGACCACCCTGCCCCTGATCTGGACATTCCGCGCGTCCACGTAGATGGGCTCCATCGTCGTGTTCTCGGGCTGGAGTCTCACGCGCGCGCCCTCAGGGAAGAAGCGCTTTAGCGTCGTCTCTCCTTCCTGAATCAGCCACGCCGCCACCATCTCACCCGACTGCGCGTTCTCCTGCGCCTCCAGAACGACCATATCGCCGTCACGGATCAGGGCATCGATCATTGAATCACCCTTCACCCGGAGGGCGAAGAGCCGCTCACGGCTTCCGGCCATCTCCTGCTCAATCTCCACAGAGTCCTCTTCGATGGCCGTGGCGACGTCCTCCGGGAAGCCCAGCAGCGGCTCACCGGCGGCAATGGCGCCCAGAACGGGAATCCGGAGGCGCCGCTCACGCCGCCCGACGATCTCAATGCCCCGGGAAACCTCTTTGGAGCGGCGCAGAAGGCCTTTGCGAACAAGTCCCTTCAGGTTGTAATCAACCACGCTGGTGGATGAAATATCACAGCCGTACTGGATGTCCCGCACCGTTGGCGGGTAGCCGTTCTCATCCAGGAAACTCTCGATGAACTCCATGATCGCCCGCTGCTTGGAGCTCAGTTGCTCTGCCATCACTGCCTCCTTGTTTTCATGGCCGTTTCGCCCAAAAGGACGAACCCATGTTCGCGCTGGAGACTACGATAGCACGTGTGAGCGGTTGGGTCAATGTGTCCACCGGAAAGGCGGCGTTATTACGGAGAGGCGGCGTCCGCAAGCTCCGCGAGCGTGGAGAGGACATTGCGGGCATGGCTGCCCATCAGAAACTCGTTGTGAAACACGCCTCTGATGATCCCGTCAGGGTCTATGACATACGTGACGCGCGACGTGCCCAGCCCGAAACGGCGCTGCACGCCGTACGCCTTGCGAATCTGCCCCGATGTGTCGCTGCCCAGCCCAAAGGGAGCGCTGACCGACTGGCCGAAGTTCTCGACCTTCTCCAGTCCGTCCGGGCTGATGCCGATCAGGACGGCGTTTTGGGCGAGGATCTCATCGTGCACATCGCAGAACCCGCTCACCTCCGCTGTGCAACCGAGTGAAAAGGCTCTGGGGTAGAAAAAGATGACGACGTTCTCGCCCCGGTAATCGGACAGTCGAAAGCTCCCTCCTGTTCCGAGGGGAACCTCAAAATCCGGCGCGATTGTTCCAACCTTCAACATCGTGCTCCCAGTGTATCACCTGATCACCAGTGGTCAGAGGGGTGTTGCGCGCTCAGCGGCCCGCGGGGCGTCGGCCCACCGACGCCGGAGCGAGGAGCCGCGCGATGATCAGGCCCACGCCCGCAACCACGCCGACCATGATCGCTTGCGTCCGTATGTCCTCCAGAATGCCATCCAACAGGACCGTGACGAAGATGTCCACGCGCGCCACGAATTCCCGTCCCGCGCTGCTTGTCGAAGATTCAGGGAACGAGGCTGCCCATGAGTCGAACACCGGAGCCAGCGCAAGGCCGGGCAGGAGCGTGGCAATCAGCCAGATCAGCGCCGCGCCGGAGCCCAGGGTGGCCGATGCCCAGGTGAGGCGGCCCTCCCAGCCCTGTCCACCAACCACAGCCGCCAAAAGCAGCGGCAGCAGCGCCGCCGCCCACAGCACGATGTGGATCACCTGACCGAGCGCCCGATACCGGCGGACGGTCTGCAGGGTGGAGCGCGCCTCCGCGCCAAAGACGTCCTCCACCAGCGCGTCTACGGAATCCTGATCAATGCGCACCCCGTCACGAATTGCGCCGCGCGCGTCGACCGCGTTGTCCAGCAGGTTGAGGTCAATCGCTTCTCCGAAACCGGCAACGTCAAAGGTGATGCCCTCCGTCATCAGCTTCCGCGCTCTTTCAATGAACGCCGCGGCCTCCGGGCCAATGGCCCCTCGAATATCGTCTTCATCAATGGACACGGACAGGGGAATCAGGCCGCGGATGAGGGAGCTGATCCGGTCGCCCGGCGTGATGTCCAGAATCTCCAGGAAGGCGTCGTAGTCGATGCCATCGAGGACGCACGGCGGCAGCGTGACGCTGGTCCACTGAGACTGAAGGATGTTCTCCCATTCCCCCGTCTCACACACCGGAACAGTCTCAAACTGCCCACGCAGATACGTGTCCGTCCGCTGCGAGATTGTGTCCGAAACACGATCCCTGGCCCCGATCAGTGACACCTCCACATCCGTGGGGACGAGTGTGTCCGAATGACCGACGGCGTACTGGGCGACGCCCACGATCACGTGCGCCCTCACCCTGTCCAACTCGCTCTCGGAAACCGCCTGCTGAATGAGTCCGGAAACAGGGTCCGCGGTGACCGGGCCAAATCCGGGAATGGCAATCGGGATCGCCGGCAAACGGCTCTCTATCGCGTCCGCAACTCCGCGTTCCAGCATGTCGCCGTCAGGGTCGGCATTGGAGAGAATGGCGATCAGGGCGTCCTCAACCGCATCCGCCCTGCCCTCCAGCGGAATCGTGATCACTGAATTCTCCGTCTCACCGGTGTAGTACGCGCCGATGTCGTCCACGGCGCCGGCCACACTCCGGAGCAGCCACTCGCGCGGGAGGATTGCCCGCGCGTGCTCCTCCACGTCGTCCCGCGACAGCAGGCCGGACGCAAACGGGACGGCGTCCGCCTCCTCCATCACCCCGTCCACGATCAGGGCGATCATCGCGTCATACAACGCCGCGTCTCCCCGGGCGATGCGCTGAGAGAGCGCGTCAACGCTCCGTCCGCCCCCCGTGGCGATGTCCAGACGCAACTCAAACTGCTCCTGCTGCCCGGTGAGGTACGGCCAGACCGTTCGAATTCCGCTCTCGGTGGCCTGCTGCAGCCCGGCGGGGGGGAAACCCTCGCGCAGGGCGGCGGCCACATCGTCCTTCAGGGGCTCCGCCGCGCGAATGACCCTGCTGTCCGTCTCATCAAAAAGACCGTCCAGGAGCGCGGGCGCCAGGTGGTCATGGACATAGCCGTAGAAATCCGCCTCACGCAATGCCTCGATCAGGCCGTCGGGTTCCGCAAGGGATGACCGCAGTCCGGAGACCGTGACGGCAAGGACGAGGAGAGGCAGAAACACAAGCGCGATGAGAACTGCGATACCGCGCCGGAACCACAGGAAAATGGGGATGCTCTGAGAACCATTGGATGGAAAGACGGTCACGTCTCGTATGATAGCCAAAACCAATTGAGCAGGCGCGTCCTGTACGGGCCGCCACCGGAGGTGTTATGACAGAGGGCATTGCGCAAAAGGAGCGGCTGATTGAGTGGATGGGCGCAGAGTTGACGGAGAAGGGGGACGGCAAGGCGGTGGGGGTCCTGCGCGTGGCGCCCCACGTGCTGCACGCGGATGACAACCCGCGCGTGGCGGGCGGGGTGATCATGGCGCTGATGGACTTCACCATTCATCACGCGGTTGACAGCCTGCTCGCTCCGAATGAGCTCCACGCGACGATTGAGATGAAACTCAACTTTGTTCGCCCCGGCCAGCCCGGCGTTCTCCGCGCGGAGGCGAACATCGTCAACAAGGGCAGCCGCTTTGCCATTGTCGAAGGCGTCATCATTCAGGAAGAGACCGGCAAGCTTGTCGCGCAGACGCTCACAACGGAGACGTGGGTGGAGTTGCCTGCGGGCAACTCCTAACCGCGGCAGGATCGGTGGATTCCCGGAGCTGACCCATGTCAACTGAGAAGCGCACCTGGACGTGCAGCGCGTGCAGCCATGAGCTGACTCCGCGCTGCCCCGCCTGTCGGGTGGTGATCACCGGGCAGGAGGCGGCGGCCGGGCGCTGCGGCACGTGCGGCACGCCGATCACCGCCTCCATCTACACGTGCCCGGAGTGTCAGACGGAGAACGGCCTCAGACCGCCGCCGGAACAGCGCCTGCGGCCCTGGCGAGGGCGTGATCTGGGCATCAAGACACTGCAGGCTCTTCGGCTCCTTGTCGGCATGGCGCAGATGTCGGGGCTGATTCTGCTTGGCGTGAGTTGCTCAGCCGCCGCCGGCGGCGCGGATCCCCCCGCCAATGGCCCGACGTTCGGTCAGCTGCAGGCCCTGGGCCTGTTTGCCCTTGTCGGCCTGATTCCCGTGCAGATCGTCATCGCGCGGCTTGTCAAGAGCCTCAGCTACGGGACGGTGAGAATCGGGGAGCGACGGCGTGGGGGCTCACAGGGCGGCTAGCGCGGCCCCAGCGTTGCCCGCGTCCTGTCCAGGACGGCGGCGGTCTCCAACGGCGCCTCAAGAATATAAATCAGGTACCAACGCAGCAGCGCCTCACAGTCGGCTGCGGCGTCCTCACGCGTTGAGAGCCGCGCCGCCGCGTCCGATCCCTCACGCTGCAGGGCGGTCAGGTCATGCAGCGTTTCACGCGAGACCGGCCGGGTCCACGCCTGCTGTCCGGAGCGGCACGCCCCGCACAGCATCCCGCCCAGCTGCGCGCTGAAGAACAGCGGCCCGGACAAGCCCGCCGCGTCCGCGCCGCAGGACGCGCACCGGTCGAGAACGGGTTGAAACCCGGCCCAGCCGAGTATCTGCGCCTCCACGGCGCGGGCAAGGGGGGCGGGCGGCTGCCCGGCGTCCAGACGCCGCAGAGCGTCGACAAGATGCAGAAAGAGTTCTCTCTGCGGCTCCTGCTCCTGCGTGAATCGGTCGATCAGCTCCGCCATGTGCAGGCCGTGGAGCAGCGTGATGACGGAGGCGCGGGCGTGGGGATACATCTCCGACGCCTGCGCCTGCGTGATCACATCCAGGCTGCGGCCTCTGGTGATCAGGACGGAGGCGCGGGTCAGCGGCTCAAGATGCCCCCCAAGGCGGCTCGTCGGCTTTCTCACGCCGCGCGCCGTCGCCCGCAGTTTTCCGTGCTCGGCGGAGAACAGCGTCAGGATGCGGTCGGCCTCTCCAAGGTCACGGTGGCGCAGAACGATCGCGTCCGCCCGATACTGCGCTGACAGCGGAAGTGTCGCCGGAGGGTGGCCGGAGGTCATGGCGCGCGGAACGTCACCCTGAGGCTATGAGCCGCTCCAGCGCGGCGGGCGTTTCTCCACGAAGGCCCTGCGCCCCTCGGCGACGTCGCCGGACGCCGCGACCTCCGCCGTCAGCGGCGCGGAGTATTCCCGGAGGGCGTCCTCCTCATGGCGGCGTTGAAAGAGCGCCATCGCCTTGGACGCACGGACGGCGGACGGCGCGTTCTCCGCGATCAGGCCGGCAATCTCCACCGCCCTGTCCATGAGCATGTCCGGGGCGAGCACTTCATGCACCAGGCCGAGTCGATGCGCCTCATCGATGGGGATGCGCTCCGCGGTGAGCAGGTAGAACATCGCCTCGCCGGGAGCGATCATCCGCCCCAGGTACTGACTGCCGTAGCTGGCGGCGATGCCCCGCTTCGGCTCCGGGAGGCCCAGATAGGCCTCTGACGACGCGATCCGAATATCACAGTCCATGACAAAGTGCATGCCGCCGCCAACGGCCAGCCCGTTGACGGCGGCGATGAACGGTTTTGGATTGCGGGAGAAGAGATCGAAGCGAACGGGCGCGGACGGGGCGAGCGCGGCGGTTTCCGTCTCATACGCCTCCGGCGCAATCTCGCCGCTGTCACGGCGCTTGGCAAGGGCTGTGAGGGCGGCGTCACGCTCCGCGCCCTCACGCATATCCGCCCCGGCGCAGAATGCGCGGCCCGCGCCCGTGACAACGCCCACGCGCATGGCGGGATCGGACGTGAAGTCGTCCAGGCATTCCGTCATCTCCGCCATGAGCCGACCGCCAATCGCGTTCAGGCGGTCCGGCCGATTCAACGTGAAGATGGCCAGATGCTGATCAGCGCGCTTGTCATACAGAACGTCCGGCATCCCACACTCCCTGCGCCGCGCGGTCAGCCACGCGGCGGCCAGCCACATGATGGGGAAAGCATACACCCGCGCCGCATACCAGAGGCCGAGCGGCGCGCGGCGGAGAACTGGGAGATGCGGCGAACACAACGGGAACCGAGGGGGAACGGGGCGGAGCGTGACGCGGCCACTAGAACTCGGTGCGTCCCTCGAGGGCGCGCGCAACGGTGACTGCATCGGCGAATTCAAGATCGGAGCCGGAGGGGAGGCCGCGCGCGAGGCGGGTGACGCGCACGCCCAGCGGCGAGATCAGGCCCTGGATGTACATCGCCGTGACCTCGCCCTCCGTCGATGGGTTTGTCGCGATGATGACCTCCCGCACCGCGCCGCCGCGCAGGCGCTCAACAAGTTCACGAATCCGAAGATTCTCCGGCGCGATGCCGTCCATGGGTGAAAGAAGCCCGTGCAGCACGTGATAGCGGCCCCTGAACGCGCCGCTCCGCTCAATGGCCACGACGTCCAGCGGCTCCTCAACAACGCAGATGATGGACTGATCCTCCACGGGCAGGGCGCAGCGCGGGCAGGGGTCCGTCTGCGTGACATTCTGGCAAACGGAGCAGAACTGCACCGTGTCAATGACGCTGAGGATCGCGTTGGCCAGGGCGCGCGTTTCCTCCTGCGGCACCCGTATGACGTGATAGGCGAGGCGCTGCGCGCTGCGGGGGCCGATACCGGGAAGGCGGCTGAACGCCTCAATCAAGCGGGTGACGGATTCCGCCTGCGTGCCGCGCTGTTCAGATGGCGAGGTCACTGCGGGTCTTGTCCGGCGGGGTGATCAGGGGCTGCGGCGGGGCGAGCGGAGCGCGCCGAACGCCGCCGCGCTCACTAGAACCCCGGAAGCCCCAGCCCGCCGGTGATGGCGCCCAGATGGTTCGCGGCCAGCTCCTTTGCCCTGGTGTTCGCGTCATTCACCGCGCCAAGCACCAGGTCCTCCAGAGTCTCGATGTCATCCGGATCCACAGCCTCCGGGGCGATGGAGACGGACCGGATATTCTGATGGCCGTCCATGACGACGGTCACCACTCCGCCCCCGGCGGTTCCCTCAACGGTCATGTCGTTCAGTTCGTTCTGCGCCTTTTCCAGTTTGGACTGGAGCTGCTGCATCTGGCGCATCGTGTTGCGGTTCATAATCCTGCCATCACCTTCCTGCGTCCGGTGAATCATTCTCACGACTCATCGCCTGCGCGTCGCCGCCCGGGGCAATCTGCGCGCCGCGCTCCCGGGCCGCCCGCACCAGATGCCCGCGCGACTCCCCCTGCTCTACTTTCTCACAACGGATGTGGTGGTGCCGGCCAAGCAGCTGGGCAAACCGTTGCTCGACAAGGTGTCGATACTTGGGATCGTCAATCTTCTCCTTATGGAAATTATGCTGAAAGCCGATGACGATGGTATCGCCGTTCTCCAGCGCGATGGGGCGTGAGGAGCTGCGCAGCATCGCGTCAAGGTTTCCGGCGGAGCCCACGCCGCGCAGTCCATTGACAAGCTGCGCCCAGTTATCCTTGATCGTCTCAAACGTGATTTCCCCTGGCGGCAGGTTCAGCGGCTCCGGATTGGCGGACCGCGAGGCGGCTGTCGGGACCGGAGCGGCGGGCTGCCGCGGGGGCTGCGGCTCCGACCGGGGTGAGCGCTGTTGTGGGCCGGCGCCTCGGCGCGGAGCAGCGTCCGCGGGCTCGGGGGCGCGCGGCGGTTGACGGGGCGCCGGCTCAGCCGCCCGCGCGGCCGCAGTCTCGCCGGCCGCCGCGCCCATGCCCGTGTCAGCCGGCGCGGGGCCTGCCGCAGCCAGCGCGATGCCGGTGAAGGCCATCTCAAGCGGCAGAGGCGGGCTGCCGCTTGGCACGGACAGGGGGGCGATCTGCCCCAACGCGTGGCGAATACCGTACAGTTCTATCGTCTGCGCCCGCTGCCGCGTTTCGTCGACCTCATCTTTGGAGATGTCCAGGACATCGGCTGCGCCGGCGCGCACCAGGAGCAGCGTTCTCAGTTCATTGACCAGTTCGCGGTGGATCTGCCGCATGTCGACGCCCGCGGCGTGCAGGCCTGAAAGGCCGCGCAGGGCCGCGGCGAGATCACGATCAACAAGCAGGGACTTGATCAGTTCCCGGGCGCGGCCGGAGCCCGTGGTTCCAAACAGGCGGCGCGCCTCATGCGCCGTGGCGTCCGCGCCGGCGGTCAGCGCCAACTGCTCAAGCAGGTTCTCCGCGTCACGCAGGCTGCCGGCGGAGGCCCGGACAACCGTCCGCAG
>JAAXGS010000046.1 GCA_012271225.1 Dehalococcoidia bacterium
GCGCTACTGATTGTCGAGGTCCTCGTCCTCCACCGGCGCGCGGGGGCTGCTGCGCGCCCGCTCCAGATACGTTGGGTCGCGTAGCGTCTCCTCAATCATCTCGGACGCGCGCTCACCGGCGGCCTCGAACGGCAGCAGCACAAGCGTCGCGCCCAGACCCTCCAGACGATCGGCGGTGGCCGCGGACTGGCTGGTCAGGAGCACGGGGCGGCTGAAATTGTGCTCGCGCAGGGCCTCCAGCAGCCCGACCTCCACGTCCGGCGCGCGGATGGTGGACACGGCGATGCGCGCGGAGGAGAGGGGCAGCCCCTGCAGAAACTCCGGCGCCTCAACGTCTGCAAAGCGCATGTGAAACCCCAGCGCCTGCAGCCGCCTGACCGCCACCGGGTCGAAGTCGACGCCCATCGCCTCGACGCCCATCTCCTGCAGGCGTGACAGGATCACCGTGCCAAGCCTGCCCGTTCCAAAGACGAGAACCTCCACCTGCTCGTCGGCCTCATCAAGGATCTCATCCTCGCGGTGCGCCACCGGACGCTCAATCCTGTTCAGCGCGGGCTGGACAAAGCGGTAGATCGGATTGGCGTAGGTGATCATGTAGGTGGACGCCGCGAACGTGATCAGCCCAACAAGCGTGACGAGCGCCAGGCTGGCCTCATCCACGTGCCCGAGATTCAGGCCAAGCGCCATCAGAACAAAGGAGAACTCACTAATCTGGGCAAGCGCCATGCCGGCCACGAGGCCGGTTCGCGCGCGGAACCCCATCGCGATCGCAATGCCCATGACGATCAGCGGGTTGCCGATCAGCACGAACAGCGACAGGCCAATGGCGGGGAGAAGCTGATCCCGGAGATCGGACAGGCCAAGGTGCACGCCAAGGCTGACAAAGAAGAAGAGCAGCAGGAAGTCACGGACCGTTGTCAAACGCGCCGCAACCAGTTGACGCGGGCGTTTGGTGGCCAGGACGACGCCCGCGAGAAACGCGCCCATTTCCGCGCTGAACCCCGCCCACGTGGCGCCCGCGGCCATCAGCACAGCCCAGGCGATCCCGCCAAGCACAAGCACCTCCGGCACGGCGAGCATGCGCGGCTCAATGATCGGGATCAGGAAACGAACCACCAGGATCATGCCGATGACCAGCGCCGCGCCGCGCAGCGCGCTCAGCCCCAGTTCCCGCAGCGCCGCGTCACTGCTCTCCACGCCCTCCAGGCCGGAGAGCAGGGCGAGCGCGATGATCACCACAATGTCCTGCACAATCAGAATGCCCAGGGCGATGCGGCCATGCAGGGAATCTATCTCCCGACGGTCTGAGAGCACCTTGACGATGATGACGGTGCTTGAAAACGTCAGCGCCAGGGAGATGTAGAGCGCGGACATGATGTCCATGCCCAGGGCGAACGTGATGGCGAATCCGAGAACCGTTGTGATGACGACCTGCCCAAGCCCGGAGACGACGGCCACGAACCCCGCCGTGCGGATCAGGGCAGGATCAAGCCGCAGCCCGACGACGAAGAGCAGGAGCGCGATGCCGACGCGCCCGAAGATGTCCACAAACGCGGAATCGTCCGGCACGATGCCAAGCGCGGCCGGCCCAACCACGACGCCAACGCAGATGAACGCGACGACGATCGGCTGCCGCAACAGCGTCGCGATGACAGCCGCGAACGTTGCGACACCCAGAATCTGGATGAGATCAATGAATTCGTGCGATTGCTCCACGAGACCTGCCTGAGCGTGTTGCTGGTTGTCAGGGACGGCGCACGGACGCGACCACCCTCCAAACGATCATAGCCCACGTTCCCGATCATGCCGCGCGCAGATCGAGACATTCACTGAACGCCCGGTGAATACATCGGCTCCATGACGGGATCGGGATGCATCTGTATCATGAGGCAGACAGCGGGAGAGCCGCTTGAGGAGGGGACATGACAACGACCGAACGCGAGTCAGCCGCGAATTTCCCCCCGACGCCCGGGGAGGTTCAGCCGGTCAGCCGTCGACTGCGTGTTGAGTTTGCCGGAGAGGTCATCGCCGAGACCACGCGCGGCGTGCGGATTGTGGAGAGAGACCGCCCGCCCGTGTACTATTTCCCGCCTGAGGATATCCGGATGGAGCGCCTGGTTCCTGAGGACAAGACCACCACGTGCGAGTACAAGGGGATCGCCTCATATTGGGGTGTTCGCGTTGGGGACAGGCACGCGCAGGGCGCGATCTGGAGCTACCCGAACCCCAAAGAGGGATATGAGGCCATCCGGGAGCACATGGCCTTTTATCCGTGGATGATGGACGCCGCGTACGTCGATGACATCCCTGTGACGACACCCAACAACGATTGGTACGGCGGGTGGCAGACCGCGGACATTGAGGGCCCCTGGAATCAATAGGACTATCCGTGGGTGACCTGCGCAGAAGGGTCCGCGACTCTGCTCTGAATGCAAAAAGAGGACGAGCGGCAGCGCGTGGAGTACCACGAACGCCATGACCGGTTGAGGAGGCTGTAAACCGATGTCAGAACGACGTGACTCTATGAAACACAAGGCCGTCCGCAACAACCAGATCAAAGACAGCAAGGCGGTGCAGTATCGCCTTGTGGACAAGCAGGGCAACACCAAGTACATCGGCATGACGAACAACCCCGCGGCACGCCAAATCGAGCACCTGCAATCAGGCAAGATGAAAGCAGGTGACCGCATGGAAATACAGAGCCGCGCCGTTGACCGCAATAAGGCCGAACGCCTGGAAAGCGGACGGCTGCACGGCCACCGTCAATCCAATCAGGGGAAGAACCCCAGCGGTAACAAGACCAGAGATGGCAAGTACACACCGCGCTCTGGCGGCGGGCGATCAGGCGGTGGCCGCAGTTCCGGCGGACGCAGCGGCGGTGGACGAGCAGGCGAAGGCTTCAGGGGACGATGACACGGTTACGCACGGCAGTCATGGCGGCGCTTGGTATCGCCATGTTCATAACGGTGTGCGCAGGCTGCTTCAACTATGCTCCGCGTCAGTCACTCGCCGATTACCAGTGCGAAGATTTGATCCCGCAGGTCATCAAGTTGAGCAAGGACAACGCAAAAGATAATCCATTTGCGCGCCCTATTCTCAAGATTTACGAGCCTACGGAAACTGGACGAACCACTGCGCGTCTGGATTGTGAGGCCGATGCGAAATGGAACTTTGACCGCGTGGCCTTCTTCATTGAGGAAGACAGTGACGGTGACCGTTTCATCGGACTTTCGCCTGTAGTTGACTTTGAGAAGATATTGAGAGAACTGACGCCATGACTTGGACTGACGCGCCGCCTGCGACATGGCACAAGAGAACAATGCACCTCATCACCCCTGATGGACGCGGGTACTACTGCGGCATCGGATACGTCGTCAGCAGGAGAAGGGTACGCACACGATAGGGCACCACATGGCCTTTTATCCGTGGATGATGGACGCCGCGTACGTCGATGACATTCCTGTGACGACGCCCAACAACGATTGGTACGGCGGGTGGCAGACCGCGGACATTGAGGGCCCCTGGAATCAATAGGTTGCGTCCGGTTTGATCCGGAGACGGGGCTCTCCAGCGCGCGTTACTGGCTAAAGCTGCTGAGTCAGACCGTTTGCTGTAGCGGCTGCGAACGCAGCGTGATTCAAGATTTGGCGTCTATCTTTCATCATTCATGATGAAGATAACACAAGTTTCATTCGCTCAGCGAAAAGAAACAAATTGTGGAAAATAGTTTCAATCGCCTGGCGTGATCCAAAATTTGGCGTCAATCTTTCATCACCCGTGGTGAAGATAACAAAAGTTTCATTCGCTCAGCGAAAAGAAACAAACGCTGGAAATAGTTTCAGCCGCCTGGCGTGATCCAAAATTTGGCGTCAATCTTTCATCATTCATGGTGAAGATAACAGAAGTTTCATTCGCTCAGCGAAAAGAAACAAATACTGGAAATAGTTTCAGTCACACGGATGGCTCAAGAAGGCGGGCGCGCCGCCTGTGGATTAGGTGGGGTCCGGCTCCCGGTCACCGCGTGAGGGCGCGCCGTCATCCTGCCATGCATCCAGCAGCGTCATCGCGCGCGGCCAATGCTCTGACCGCACCATGACGCGGCAGGGCTGTCCCATAACCCCCAGGAAGCTGTTGGTGTCTCCGGCGTTGACCAGCGCCTCTATTCTCTCCTCCAGCAGCGCCTGAACCAGCAGTTCCGCGCTCAATTGATCATTGGTCGTTGTCAGGTGTGTCCATTCCATAACGGACAGGGTACATGAACGGCCGCCGCGCTCGGGCTACATCAACTGCGGCTGTACCATGACGGCATCTTCGCCCAGTATTGCGCCGATCTCCGCTTCCAGCTCCGGGGAGTGCGCCGTTTCAAAAGGCAGCGTCATTGGCGTGGTCTCATCCTGCTGATGAATCATGAGTTGGACGGCGTCATACCCCGGATGTGCCTTGAGCACGGCGATGACACGGTCCAGGCGCTCTGTGTCCGCCTGCTCATCGGCCGATTCACGAATGATGACGGAGATGAGGGACCTGCGCGCCCCGGCGTCGGCCGGGCCGTTCCGCGATTCCTGCGGCGCGGGCGCCTGTGACGGGGCGGTTGGAGTGACGCTGGACGGCGCGGCATGACCCGATGGGGGCGGCGCCTCATCGGCAGGAGGCGCAGGAGAAGTGGAGACTGCGTCCGACGACCCGGCCCCGTTGTTGTCCGCTCCGCGTTCGCCGCGTGCAGTTTGTGGTGGCGATTCCGCGGCCCGTGCCCTGTTCGCCTCGATCACCTCAAACTGACGGCAATCGACGGACGGCTCCTCCTCACGGACGCGGATGGAGCCGGTCACCTGCACCGGCGTGTTCACCTGCCACGTGTCCGTCGTCTTTCCGTACACGTCCGGCCAGACGGTGACGTTGACGGAGCCGGATTGATCATTCAGAAGGACGGACGCGGCGCTTTCCCCCCGGACCATGAATGTCCGGACAGAGGCTATGTTGCCGGCAACCGTGATGCGGGATCCCTCCATCTCCGTGGTGACATCCGCGCAGGGCGTGCAGCTGTCCATGACGCGCGCTTCCCGCAGAACGCGGTAGGGGTCGCTGGAGAAATGGATGCCCATCAAATCCTTCTCCCACACGCCCTTTTCCGCGTCTGACGCTGCCGCATCGGCGGGCGACAGCTCAATGCGCGGCAGCGCAAGGGCGGGGTCATCACCCAGCGTGTCAAAAAGGCTGCTCTGCGACGAGTCCCGTTGGCGCTGCTGCTGCGCGGTGGATGAGAGAATGCGCTCAACGTTTGCCAGCAGCGTCGCGCGCTCCCCCAGGGCGTCCATCGCCCCGGCGCGAATCAGGCCCTCCAAGCCGCGGCGGTTGAATGTCCGCGGGTCTGCCCGATTGACGAAGTCATCGATGGTCTCAAACGCACCGTTCTCGATGCGCTCCGCAACAATCGCCTGCGCCATGCCATGGCCCACGTTCTTGATTGCGGAGAGGCCGACGCGAATCGCCGGCCCGTCCTCTCCCGCCGGGTCGATGGCGAACAGAACGTCGCTGGCGTTCACGCACGGCGGCGCGACGGGCAGACCGAGCGCGCGGCACTCTTCCGCATCCGCGCCGGCGCGGTCCTGCGATCCCAGATGGGCGTTCAGCAGGGACGTCATGTATTCGATTGGGTAGTTGGCCTTGAAATATGCCGTGAGATAGGCGATATAGGCGTAGCTGACGCTGTGGGCCTTGTTGAA
>JAAXGS010000047.1 GCA_012271225.1 Dehalococcoidia bacterium
GCTCATGCCGCGTACCTCCGATACTGCCACCACATGAGCGCCAGCGGCACAAGGAGCCAGGCGAGGTATGCCGCAACGGGGTACCAGTCCGGGTGCCGCGCGGCGAGTTCACGGAAGGCCTGCGGCTCCACGTCCGTGAACAGCATATCCGTCGTCAGGGTCACCGCGCTGAAGGGATCCGCAAAGACAAGCCACTCACCCACGTCGGCGGGCACGAGCGCAGTGCAGTCTACCGTAACCTCCTGAACCTCTCCGGCATCAAGGGCCCGCTGCACCTCCTGGCGGTATGTCGTCTCCGGTCCGACCTCTCCCACCCCGAAACTGATGTGCGGCGGGGGTTGCTGCCCCGGCTGAACAATGCCGGATTCATCCACCGCGGCCAGGTACGCCTGCGCCTCCGCGCGCTCCTCCGCGGTCATCGGTCGCGTTACTGCATTGTCCTCACAGGACTCCAAAGAAATCAGCGCGCCAACAACCGTGAAGAGCACAAGGGAGGCGCCAATGACGATTGCGGCCGCGTAGACGCGGCGCGGCGTGAACGCGGCCACGCCCATCGGGATCGTCGTGAGAAAGGCCGCGACGATGACCGAGGCCGCAAGGATGTTGACAAGGTCGCGCCAGTTATCACGGAACACCTGCACAGCGTCCGGAGACAGCAGCGTGTACCCCGCCATCAGGATGAACGGCCCCATGAACACGATGACCGCGGTAACCAGGAAGAACGCCAGCCAGCGCCCGATCAGGTAGTCCAGCATGCCCAATGGCCGGACGAGATACAGGCTGAGGACGTTGTCCCGCCGGTCTGAAACGAGCAGGGCCGGGGCGAGCATGGCGGTCAGAATAAGGAGCAGCGTGGTCACGCCGGAGAGATAATCGCCAACCTCAGCAGGCCTGTCGAAGGAGTCCGCAGAGGGGTCAAATGCGGACGCGATGACGGTGGCGACCAAAATGACGCCGGCCGGCACAACCGACGCCGCCACCATGAGCGCGGGCAGGATCTTTGAGCGCGCGCCCTGCCCAAGCCCCAGCGTTTGGCGGAATCCGTTGGTCAGCAGGGCTATCCACGCGCGGCGCCGGCCCTGCCGCGGGCCGTCATAGCGCTGATAGCCGATATCAAAGAGTTGTCCGGCGGGGCGCTGTTCCATCAGTCGTTAGTCTGCCCGTTGTCACGGAAGATCTCGGTCAACAGGCGGCGGCGGTACGCCATGCGCCGCAGCGGTGCGCCCGCCTCGATCAGCGCCTCCTGTATGCTCTCCAAGTGGCGGCCGTCCTCATGCTCGACCAGGACGGAGTTGCCCTCACGCGCGGCTGCGATGCCCCGGCCGGCGAGCGCGGAGATCAATTCCTCATGTCTGCCATCGATATCCACGGAGAGGACATCCGTGTTCTCCGTGAATTCAGAGACGCTGCCGGACAGCGTAACGCGGCCCGCCTCCAGCACGATGATGGTGTCGCACGTGCGCTCCACCTCCCCCATGAGGTGGGAGGACAGGACGACGCTGATGCCGAAATCGCGGCCTGTCCGTTTCACCAGGTCAAGCATCTCCTCACGCCCGCCGGGATCCAGTCCGGCGGTCGGCTCATCCAGAAGGACCAGGCGGGGGTCATGGACGATGGCCTGCGCGAGCTTGACGCGCTGCTTCATGCCCGTGGAGTATTCCCCAATTCTGCGGTAGCGCGCCTCATCCAGTCCCACATGGCGCATCGTGTCGGAGGCCCGCGTCCGCGCGCGCCCCGGCGGCAGGCCGCTCACCTGCGCCATATGCGTCAGAAACTCGGATGCGTTGATGGATGTGGGCAGGCAATCATGCTCCGGCATGTAGCCGATCAGCGACCGCGCGTTGACATCGCGCCAGGGCATCGCGTCCATCGCGAGGGCGACGCCCCGCGTGGGTTTCAGCAGGCCGAGAAACAGCTTGATGGCCGTGCTCTTGCCCGCGCCGTTTGGACCCAGGAGGCCGGTGATGCCCTCCCCAACAGTGAAACTGACCCCGTCCAGCGCCAGGACCTTGCCGTAGCGCTTGGTCAGGTTATCGGCCTCAAGGAGCGGGGCGCCGTGCATTCATGCATTATGGCACAGTCGCGCTGCGCCCGATTGACACGCGGGCACGGCCCGGGGTACGCGCGTGATGGGGCGGCCCGCCACACGCGGGCATGTGGCTTATCCCTGTTCGGGATTCGCGTCTCCGTGCGGCGGCATCGTCTCCGCCTCCAGTGCCTGCCACGCGGACAGCCCAAGCAGTTCATTGCGCTCATTCAGCGGCATGACGCGGCTGACAAGGCCTTCATTGCCTCCCTGCGCTTTCAGGGCGGCCAGGCTGTCCTCCACCGCCCGGGCGGCTGCGCCGACGGCCAGGCCGGAGTAGCCGATGAGGGCATAACCCATGCGCCCCAGGTCCTGCCACGGCAGCAGCGGCGTTCTGCCCCCCTCCGCCAGCGTCACCATCAGGCGTCCGTTCCCCACCAGCCTGGGAAACGCTTCCAGCTCCTCCACCGTGCGGGGGCCGGCAAAGAAAGCCATATCCGCGCCCGCGTCCAGGCAGGCGCGCGCGCGCCGCGCCGCGCCCTCGACTCCCTCGCTCTCAACGGCATCCGTCCGCGCGATGATGACGAACTCAGGGTTCCGGCGCGCGCCAAGCGCCGCGCGCAGTTTGCCAAGCATCGACTCAAGCGGGATGACGCGCGTGCCGGCGAGATGGCCGCAGCGCTTGGGATCCTCCTGATCCTCCATAAAGAGTCCCGCCAGGCCCGCGTCCTCCATCGCCCGGACGGTGTGAGCTGCCTGCAGCGGGCCTCCATAGCCGGTATCGGCGTCCGCGAACACGGGGATGTCGACGGACCCCGCGATGCGCCGCGCCTGCGCGACAACGTCTTCACGCGACAGCAGCCCCACGTCCGGCAGGCCAAACGCCGCGGCGGCGACGGATGACCCGCTGATGCCCGCCGCGGGGAATCCCGCCGCCTCAATGAGCCGGGCGGACAGGGCGTCATATGCAAACGGGGCCACCAGAGGCCCCGGCGCATCCAGCAGTTCGCGCAGCCGCGTTGACCGCGCGGCGGCGCTAACGCGATCCGGCAATGGCCCGTTCAGCGCGCGGCGGCATCGCGCTCAGCACCGGCCGCAGCTCATCAAGGGGCATGACGTCCGCATACTTTTGCGCAATGTCAAAGAGGTTGATGGCGTGGGAGGCCTGCCCGCGATCCCACACGCAGTCCTCCGGAACAACGCAGCGGAAGCCGTAGCTCATACCGTCCACCACGGTTCCGCGCACACAGCCGCTGGTGGTGCAGCCGACGACAATCAGCGTGTCCGCCCCCGCCGCCACCAGCTGCGTGATCAGATTCGTGCCAAAGAAGATCGAGGGAAAGCGCTTGTAGATGATGACATCGTCCGGCTCAGGGGTCAGCGGCTCCACGATCTGCGCCCCCCTGCTCCCCGGCAGGTTGTAGTCGGCGGTCAGCGACGGAATCTTCTCCGAGTACCGCGCGCCCTCCTGCGCGCCGGTGCGCTCACCCTGCGCGTACATCACGGGCCAGCCCTTGGTCCGAAAGACCTCGACAAGCCGCTCAATGCGCTCGATGGCGCGCCACGCGTCCTCGCCAACGGCGGTGGCGTACTGTTTCATCGCCTCCTGTATCGGAACGGGGCCATCACCGGCGGTCCGGTACTGCGCGTCAATGATCAACAGCGCGGGGCGCTCACCGATGCCAACGCTCGCGCCGAATCCGCTCCGGGCATAGACCTGGCGGTCGCGATCACTGATGAAAGCGTCCCACGGACGGGGACGCGCGCCGTTCTGTCCGTGCGTTGTCATGTTCCCACCCCGAATCCTGTCGATACGTGTCCGCGCGCCGCTCTCATCACTTGTTCGGCTTGGGCAGGAACGGTATCAGCGCCTGCGCCAGCGTGGGGATCGTTCTGGTCTGTATCCACACCCTGCCCCTGCCGCGAAACTTCATCACCAGGCCCTCGCCGCCCGCCATAAGGGAGACGAGGCCGCCGACCTTGCCGATGGTGTACTCGACATCATCGGTGAACGCAACGACATGGCCGGTATCGACCACGAGTTCCTCGCCGCCGGACATCTCGATCTCCTTGATGCCGCCGTAGGCGTTGTAGAAGATCGTGCCGGGAGAGCGCTCCGTGAAGGCTCGGAGAAAGAACAGGCTCTCGCCGCTCAGGAACCCGCGGAATCCCTGAAACTTGGTGTCGAGCTGCACGTTGGTGTCGCACGCAAGAAAAGAGCCGCCCTGCACAAACAGGCTCCGGCCGGGCTCCAGCTCGAAGGACGCAATGTCACCCGGCGTGGTCGGAGCAATGCTGACCCATCCGCCGTTGCGTTCCGCCGTGAACGTGTTGACAAAGAACGACTCGCTCGCCAGGAGTCGGCGCAGGCCGCCGAATATTCCCCCGCCGGTGAAGCCGGTCTTCATTTCCACGCCCTGCTGCGCCGCCATTCCTCCCGGCTCAACCTTGATCGCCTCGCCGGAATCAAGATGCACCGTCAACAGTGTGTACGCGGGATTGAACTCCGTTGTTGCCTTCACGTATGACCTCCCTGTATCTAAAACACCATGCCTTTGCGGGGGCCGTCACCGGACGCGCCCCGCCTCGGTCGTTCTCAAAGTATAGTCATGCTGACGGCAGCGCCGTCGAGTGCACAGATGCGCCGCGCTCACGCCACGCCTGTAGCACGCTCTCGAGATCCGCAGCCGCCGGCGCGGCGCGCGTCCCGGGCTGTGAGACGGTGATGCCGGCCGCGCAGGCCGCGCCCAGAAGGGCGTCAGCGTCGTCATGCCCCAGCGCCTCACGCGCCGCCAGCGCCCCGTGAAAGGCGTCACCCGCCCCAACGCTGCTCACGGAGCGCATCCCCAGGTCCTCAAGTGGCAGGGGCGGGACCTCAATCAGTTGGCCATGGCGCAGATCGATGACGAGGGCTCCCTGCCCGCCCCGCTTGAGAATGACGCGATTGGTCCAGCCCTCGCTCCGCAGATAATCCGCCGCGTCTCGCGGGGTCTGCCGCCCCAGCAGAGCCGCCGTTTCCTCCTCATTGAGCAGGAGGGTATCCACCCGGCGCGCCAGCGGCACAACGGCCTCTTTCCCCTGCGCGGCCAGCACGCCCGGGTCCCAGGAGACGGAGCAGCCGCCCGCCTGCGCGATGTCCAGCACCTCCGCAACGATCGGCAGCGGCGGGTCCGTGACGGCGCAGACGCGCGCGCCGGCGATCATGCCGCGGACGGCGGGAGCGCGCAGGTGCTCAGCGGTCATGTATGCGTTCGCGCCGAGGGCGCTCGCAATGACGTTCTGTCCGTGGGAATCCACCAGAATGAAGGCCTGTCCGGACTCCACGCCTGGCACGAGTTGAACGGCATCGGTGAGGATTCCCTCAGCCCGGAGGATCGCGCGCTGCTCATCGGCAATGGCGTCATCGCCAAGCGCGCCGATGAACGCCGTGGCGGACGCGGGCAAAAGGCGGGCTGCGGTTGTGGCAACGTTTGCCGCAGTGCCGCCCGGCACGCGTGAGAGATTCCGGACGCTCACCTCTTGCCCGGGCGCGGGCAACGATTCAACGAACAGGGTCACATCCTGGTTGATCGCGCCGATTGCGACGACCAGGGGCGCGGGAGAGGCGGTCACGCGCGCTGTGTGAGCCGCGAGAATATCAGGTCAAGGAATCGCGGCCCATCCACTGCCGTCGCAACGGCCGCGTTGGGCGAATCGGAGCGCCGCCGCGCTCGCCGGTCCGCGATGGTCTGCCCCCGGGTTGATCCGTCCACCGTGATCACTTCCACCGGGTACCGCTGCGTTTGAATCAGCGTGGGATCGATGACGGAAGTCACGGCGAGCGGATCGTGCAGGTTGACGACTCCGTACCGCTCCAGGACCTGCGCGCTGACGGTGGCGGCGATCTGCGCGCTGGGGTCGGCGCTCCGACGGAGAATCTCATGCCGCTCCGCGTTGATTGAGCCCGTGGGGTCGGTGGTGACGTCAAGACCGACGGCGGTGATGTCCATGCCGCTGGCGAACAGTTCCGCGGCGGCCTCCGGGTCCGCCCAGATATTGAACTCCGATACCGATGTGACATTGCCGAAACCATAGGGGGTCAGGGCGAACGCTCCACCCATCAGAACAATCCTGTTCAGCCGCGCGGCCGTCTGCGGCGCCTCACGCAGCAGGTGCGCGACGTTCGTCATCGGCCCGGTTGGGATCAGGGTGATCTCCCCTGGCTCATGCGCCATCACGATGTCCGAGATGAACGCGGCGGCGGGCCGGTCGTCAAAGGTCAGGCGGGAGGGCTGCGGCACCGGAGCGCCGCCAAGCCCGTCATTGCCATGGACGTGCAGCGCCGCCTCCGGCTCCCGCGTCAGCGGCCGGGCCGCGCCCCGCGCGACGGGAATCTCCGGCGCGCCCGCGGCCTCCAGCACGCGCAGGACATTATTGGCCGTCATCGATAGAGGCGCGTTTCCCGCGACAGCCGTGATGCCCAGGATATCCAGTTCCGGTGAGCGGAGCGCCAGCAGAATGGCGAGCGCGTCATCAACGCCCACGTCCATATCCAGAATGACCTTTGTGGGTGGCATCACATCACCTTTTTGACGTCTTTGACGCGGGACGCCAGGATTTCACCTGTTGCCCCACAGTGCTCTATGCAATCGCCGCCTCAACCGCCGGCTGAGGCGCGTCGGCTGTCAGCCCGGCGCAGACGCCGGCGCGGCATCGCTTGTCGTCGATGTGCTCCGCAAACTCACTCTCAAAGTAGCGCACCGCGTTGTTCAGCACGCCGGGCGCCAGTTGCCCAAGCCCGCACAGCGAGCCTGCAACCATGGACTGTCCGATGCTCTGCAGTTTGTTGAGATCGCCCGTCTGGCCAAAGCCCTCAACGATCGTCGCGAGGAGGCGGGAAATGTGCGTTGCGCCCTTGCGGCACGGGAAGCACTTGCCGCACGATTCCGCATCGATGAACTCCGAGATATTTTTCACGAGGTCAACGATACAGGTGTCCTCATCCAGCGCCAGGATGCCGCCGGAGCCGAGCGGGCTCCCCTTGGCGGTCATTGCCTGAAACTCCGCCGGCATATCCATCTCATCCGCGGACATGATGCCGCCAAGCGGCCCGCCGCACTGCAGGGCCTTTGCTTGTTTCCCGCCGCGAATACCGCCCGCAACGTTCTCAATCACCCCTGCGAGGTTAATTCCCACGGGTATTTCCGCAATACCGGGCTTGTTGATGTGGCCGGACAGGGAGAGCATTGCCGTGCCGGACGCGCTCTCCGCGCCAATTTTCGCAAACTCCTCGCCGCCCATCGCCAGCACGGTGGGCACATAGGAGATGGTCTTGACGTTGTTGATCGTCGTTGGCCGTCCAAAGATGCCGTAGGCGGCGGGAAACGGCGGGCGGGGGCGCGGCGCGCCCCGCTTGCCCTCAACGGACTCCATCAGCGCCGTTTCCTCACCGCAGATGTAGGCATGGCCCGTTGCCTCGATCTCAATCTCATGGGAGAACTCCGTGCCCATGATGTTCCGCCCAACAAGTCCGCGCTCCTCCAACTCATGCAGGGCGCGGCGGAGACGCAGCAGCGGCAGGCGGTACTCCGCCCGAATGTGGATATACGTTTTTGTGCAGCCCATCGCGTATGCGGCAATCAGAACGCCCTCAAGCAGTCGATGCGGATCGTTCTCAACGATTGCGGCGTCCGTGAACGCGCCCGGGTCGCCCTCCTCGCCGTTGATCGCCAGATACCGATCACCCCCGGACGGAGGCCCCATGAAACCCCATTTGACGCCCGCCGGAAACAGCGCGCCGCCGCGTCCGCGCAGGCCGGACGTCCGCACCTGGTCAATGACCTCCTGCGGCGACATCCCATGCAGCGCCCTGTCCAGCGATGCCAGCCCGCCCCGCGCGGCGTAGTGCAGCACATTGCCGGGCTCAATATGTCCAAAGTCGGCCATCACCAGCCGCAGCTGGTCTCGCATCCAGGATTGATCCTTCAGGAGCGGTATTTCTGTATCCGGGATTGGCGCATCGCCCTGCACGCCCAGCGCCAGGTCCGGACGCAGATTCCCGTCAATCAGAACGTCCCGCGCCAGTTGCGGCGCCGCGTCCGCGCTGACATTGCCATACGTCACGCGCGGCATGCCCGGCCGCGCGATGTGCACGACGGGATCCGCCCAGGAAAATCCGATGTCGCCAACCTCGAGTATGTTGGCTTCAATTCCCAACTCGGCGACTGTGGCCCTGATCGCGTCGAGCGTCCGGCCTGCGCCGACGGTGAGGGCGGCGGCGGAGATTCCAACGCTGATCCGCGCGGCGGAGGGATCGTCCCACTCCGTCCAGGCCCGCTCCGCTTCCTGCCTCAGTGATGCGTAGATGTCTGACGGCATGGCTATGCTGTATCGCCTCCCAGATTGCGCGCGAGCTCCGCGGCCCGGCGCGGCGTGAGCTGTCCGCGCCACTCCTGATCATAGGCGACGACGGGCGCCTGGTTGCACAGCCGCGGGCACGAAATGGCGCGAACGGCAACGTCCGTCTTTCCGCCTGCTGTCACCGCGTCACGAACCGCGCGCTCAATGGCGCGGGCGCCGGTGACGTGGCAGGGAGCGTCAATGCACACGTCAATGAAATGGTCGTGCCCCTGCCCGACGGAGAAATCGGAGTAGAAGGACAGAACGCCCCACACCTCCGGCTGTGAGTAGCCGAGGATTTCGGCTGCGTCATCGACCGTCGTCTCCGGGATGTAGTTCAGTTGGTATTGCACATCCAGCAGGGCCATGAGCAGCGCGCCCTTGTGGCCGGCATAGCCGGAGAGGATGTCCCGCGCCTGCGCGCGGTGCGCGCCGGCGGCAGTGTCGTCGCCTGCGGCGGCGCCGGACGTTGCGGCGGTATCAGTCACCGAACTGCTCCGAGCATGTGGGCGCGAATCACCGCATTGCTCCGGGTGCATTGTGACCGCAAACGACGATAACAGTCTTCATGGGTCTCTCGTTCAACTCCCCCATTCAACTCTCTCATTCGCAGCCGTCTCACGAACAGGATAGCAGAGGGGGGGTGATAGCGGGCACGGTTGTTGACCGCCCGTGCGGGGACGGATACGATTCTGCGACAGTCCTGCTCGTAAGAGTTGGAGGGACCTATCGTGCCATCGCGCTATCAGACCATCTTCACCGTCATCGCCGACGACACCGCCGGCCATGAGCTCTTGGAAAACGTCCGCGATTTTCTGCGCAACAGCATCGCCGAACAATTCGGCAACCCCTCCGTCGCCACCGACGACGAAGGCCTGTGGGAGAAGGACGACGGCCAACTTCGTGTCGACTCCGACCGACGCGATGAATTCGCTTTCTACAGCCTCAACTGGAAGCGCTCAGATGAATGGGAACTCCGATGGCGCCTTGCCACGAAGGGCGACAACGTCGAAATCGAAGTGCAGGTGTCAGGGCCGGACAACGACCCGCCCACTGCCGGCCCGCCAAGTTTGCTGAAGAGCTTGATTGACCGGTACACGTGCCGGATACACGGCGAAGATCTTCAGTCCGAGCCGATCGAGATAACTGATGAGAACGTCGCATGGTACGCGGATTCCTTGGCATTTGCCCCTGAACGGCGAATCCCTGTTGTCGCTGTGTCTGAGGGTATAACCGGAGAAGCCGGCCAGAGCACAAAGCGCGCCATCAACGCTCTGCGTGGCATCGCAACGGTCGTCTCGTACTCAAAGGAGAACGCCGCGTCTGTCAACTCACGTCTTGGGCGGCTTGGATGCTCTGGAGGCGAGGTGCGTGTCTACCGACCGGACGCGGCGCGCGCAGACGCTCCCGAACTCCATCGGCGCTGGCGGCCCGCGAACGTCGATTGGACTGAAATACGCGACGAATGCATGCACCTGCTCCCCCTCTCGGATGGCCCGCGCCTCTATCACGAGGTCCGCGACGAGATCTTCCGCCGCTGGGACGCCGAACTCGCGGAAGTGGAGAAGGATGTCGCCGAAGATGACGAGGTACATAAGGAGCGTCTTGCTACCCTGGTGAAGGAGTTGGCGGACACCAAAGGCGCGGTGGCCTCGCTTGAGACGGATCGTGACCATTGGAAAGCTCAGTCTGCCAAGAACGCCAGGGAACTCGCCGCTGCCACTGACAAATTGGCGGCGGTATCTGCGAGAGAGGAGAGCCTGCGTGGCGAGATTGACTCGAGAGATTCAACAATTGCGGAACTTCTAACCGACCTCAATAAGAAAAACCTTTCAGACGATACAATCCGGCAATTGCAGAATAATCTGTCTGCCGCCCAGGACGAGTCAAAAAAGAACGCAATACGCGCCGATGCATCGCAAAAGGAGTTGGAAGACAAGCAGAAGGAAGCAGACAACCTGCGCGGAGAAAATGAAAGCCTTATACAACAACTCCTGAGCAAGGAATCGTCCATTGCGGCTCTCACAAAGGAGCGGGATGACGCCACCCGAGATGCCGCGGATCTGCGGGAGGAGCTACGGGATGCCGAATCGCGCTCAGGCATGAAGAAGCACAGCCGCCGCCAGGCTAAGCACGTATACAAAGAAGAAGTGGAGCGGCTTCAAGAGAAAATCGATAGTCGGGATTTTACTATTTCTCAGAAGGATCGCCGCATTGAAGACCTAGAGCGCATGATAAACGAGACGAATTCAGTTCAGCCTAGCGGAGGCATTAATGGAACACTTGAAGAACCACCTCCGTCGGAAGACGAGGAACTCGTCGCTGAGGACTCAGGAGGCGCGGCCCCAGAAACGCCTTCACAGCCCGCATCCGTCAACGCTGTTCTATTGGAAGCCCAGCGACTGCCCAATCTGCGATTGTTAGACTCCGCCTTTGAGTCGTCATTGCGATCACCCTTCGAGCGGCTTGGCGCGCTGCGGGAAGCACTTGAGGCGATCTCTGAGTGTGGCGAACTGCGTTCTAGGAGTGGCAGTGTTGGCAAGAACTTGGAGGCGTGGTTCCGGCAGAAGGGCGTCACTTACAAACCGCACGAGAGCGAGCAGACGAATATCCGTCATCCCCGCCTCTTTTATGACAACCACTGCGAGAGGGAACTGAACATGGAGGAGCACATCGCATTCGGGGGCGGTGGGACTCGTGACGAGCGACACGTTCTCCGCATTCACATGGCATGGTGTGAGAAAGAGAAAGTCTGGGTCATCGGCCACGTCGGGCGGCACCTGGACATAGCAACGTCTTAGGGCATATCAGGCCAATCAAACCTAGGCGCGAAATTTAATGGTAGCGGGGGCAGGACTCGAACCTGCGACCTTTGGGTTATGAGCCCAACGAGCTGCCACTGCTCCACCCCGCGTCGCCACGGGCTAC
>JAAXGS010000048.1 GCA_012271225.1 Dehalococcoidia bacterium
GGCCATGAGCGCCCACAGGCGCTGATCATTGGGATGGAGGGGAAGCTCTGTGAGCGGGTCTGTGACGGCCGCCCATGATCCGTGCTCCCACAGCAGACTGTCGCCGGCCACCTCCAGGGAGCGCACCGCCTTCTGCAACGCGGATTCAAATGAGCGGTCGATGGCCATGACCTCGCCCGTGGCTTTCATCTGCGTGCCGAGTGAGCGATCGCCGGACGGGAACTTGTCAAAGGGCCAGCGGGGAATCTTTGCGACACAGTAATCGAGGGCCGGCTCAAAGGCGGCGGTTGTCACCTGCGTCACGGCGTTGGGAATCTCATCCAGCCGCTTGCCGACGGCAATTTTGGCGGCGACGCGCGCAATGGGATAGCCGGTGGCCTTGGACGCCAGCGCGGAGGAGCGGCTGACCCTGGGATTCACCTCAATGACGTAGTAGGGAGAGGCGGCATAGGCGGCGTTGCCGCCCCTGCCGGCAATGGTCGGGTGCGGCTCCAACGCCAGCTGCACGTTGCACCCGCCCTCAATGCCAAGTGTGGAGATGATTTTCAGGCTGGCGGAGCGGAGCATCTGATACTCCTTGTCCGTCAGCGTCTGGCTGGGGGCGACAACGATGCTGTCTCCGGTGTGAACCCCCATGGGATCCAGGTTCTCCATGTTGCAGACGGTGATGCAGGTGTCCGCGCCGTCCCGCATGACCTCATATTCGATCTCCTTCCAGCCAATCAGGCTGCGCTCCACCAGGACCTGCCCAATGGGGCTGTAGGAGAGGCCGGTGCGCACCTGCTCATCCAACTGTTCCCGCGTATGCGCAATGCCGCCGCCGGTGCCGCCGAGGGTGTAGGCGGGACGGATCACGACGGGCAGGCCCAGCCGCTCCGCCACGCGGCGCGCGTCCTCCACAGTGGTGACCACCTCATTCTCCGGCACCGGCTCGCCAATCTCGGCCAGCATCTGCCGGAAAAGGTTGCGATCCTCCGCCGTGCGGATGGCCTGTAACGGGGTGCCCAGCAGGCGAACGCCGTACCGCTCCAGCACTCCCGCCTCCGCCAGGTCCACGGCGAGGTTGAGGCCGGTCTGTCCGCCGAGCGTGGGCAGAAGACCGTCCGGCCGTTCCCGTTCAATAACCCGCGCGACCGCCTCCACCGTGAGCGGCTCAATGTAGACCACGTCCGCTATCTCATGGTCGGTCATGATCGTCGCGGGGTTGGAGTTGACGAGGATGGACGTGACGCCCTCCTCACGAAGGGCCCGGCACGCCTGCGTGCCGGCATAGTCAAACTCCGCGGCCTGGCCGATAACGATCGGCCCGCTGCCAAGAACAAGCACCCGGGAGGGGCGTACAGGCGCCGCGCCCGTCACGTCGCCCCCCCCTCATGGGTGTCCGCGCGGGGCGGACGCGCAGAACTGTACGCTCCGGCGGTCTGCGCCGGAGCGTACGGCCTTTGGGCTGCCGTGATATCTACGCGAAGAAACTGAGAACGGTGGGACCTGCGACAATGAGCCAGAAGACGACCCAGGCGCCGACGAAGAGGAACGGAATGACGTTCCAGGCCGCCTCCTCGCCGGGCAGGAAGCTCTGCCGCACGGTGATCGACCGCAGGAAATCGGCCAAATCCGCGCGGAGCTCCGGATCGTCGCCCGCCTCCTGCTGCGCGAACTCGCGAATCCGCTCCCGCTTGCGGGGAGCGCGAGACGCCGCAAGGTAGAACTCCATCCTCATGCCCAGGGTGCGCTCGATCTCCCTCTTGCGGTGCTGAACAACCGCGAGCGCGTTTAGCATGTGGCGGAGCATTCCCCACCAGATGAGTGTCAGCGCAACCGAGATGAGCGAGACAAAGCTGACGATCTCCGTTCGAAGCTCGTGCCCGGCCAGCCCCATGGGCAGCACCGTCATCCCGAACATCGAAAGCGTGATCAACACCAGGCCGGACAGCCAGATCCATTGGTGGTGGTGAACCCAGAATGAGTCGAGTATTTCGTACTCCACCAGCCGTGACTGCCGGCGCTGGGGTTCGGACTGGGTGGGCACAACGCCCCTGTCCAGCGGCGCTTCCATTTGCAGCACCATCGAAACCTCCTCCCGGCCCACCCGCCATACACCATGACGTGGGCCGGCACACTGCTTCCCTTCTTCCCGCGCGTTGCGTCACTATACCCTACCTGTTTTCTCGAATCAAGTCTAGAAACCGGTCGAAAAGATACTCGTTGTCCAGTGGTCCGGGTGACGCCTCAGAGTGATACTGAATCGTCAACAGCGGCAGCTCGCGGTGCGTCAGCCCCTCAACGGTGTTGTCGTTCAGGTTCAGATGGCTCACGTCCAGGCCGGGCGGCAGCCCGTCGCCATCGACGGCGTAGCCGTGGTTCTGCGCCGTAATGGTCACCCGATCCGTGGCGAGGTCCTTCACAGGATGGTTTCCGCCCCGATGCCCGAACTTCAGCTTGTATGTCCGTCCGCCCAGGGCCCGCGCGACCACCTGATGCCCCAGGCAGATGCCCATGACGGGCAGCCTGCCCAGCAGGCCCTGCGCCGTCCGCACCACGGTGTCCAGCAGCGCCGGATCACCCGGCCCGGGTGAGAGGAGCACGCCCGCAGGGCGCAGCGCGACGATGTCATCAAGCGGCGTCGCGCTTGGCACAACGGTCACCGCGCAGCCTCTCCGCCGCAACAGGCGCAGGATGTTGTACTTCAGGCCCTCATCCATGACGACGATGCGGGGCGCGTCCGGCGGCAGCCCGCCCGGCCCCTCCGCCCATTCATACGGGACCGCCGCGGCCACCTCGCTCACCAGATCAAGGCTCCCGTAGTCCGGCGCCCGGCGCAGCTGCTCCAGAGCCTCCTCCGGCCCGCCGCCCGTGACGATGATGCCCATCATCACCCCCGCCGTCCGCAGACGCCGCGTCAGCGCCCTCGTGTCCACCCCGTAGACGCCCGGAACACCCTCATCACGCAGGTACTCATCCAGCGTCCGTGTGGAGAGGCGGTTGCTGGGCAGATTGCACACCTCACGGACAACGAAGCCGCGCACCTGAATGCGCGACGATTCCACGTCACGGTCATTGATTCCGTAGTTGCCCTGCAGCGGATACGTGGGGACAAGGATCTGCCCGCCGTAGGACGGGTCCGTCAGCATTTCCTGATACCCGACCATGGACGTATTGAAAACGACCTCGCCAATCGCGTCCGCACGCGCTGCGCCGAATGCGTAGCCGCGGTGGACACTGCCGTCCTCCAGGACGAGGAACGCCTCCGATTCCTGCGGCTGTCCGCGCGTTGTCACGGACGGCCCGCTCCCCGCGTCGGCGCGGCTGCGTCATCCATGACGGAATGGACACGCCGGCCCGCCGCGAACGTCTCGATGACCATGCCGCGCAGCGTACAGCCCTCCAGCGGCGTGTTGCGGCCGCGTGAGGCGAAACGATCCGCGCGGACCGTCCATGCCCGGTTGGGGTCGAGGATCACGACGTCAGCCGACGCTCCGGGGGTCAGGCCGCGCAGTCCTTCAGCCTCTGCCCGCGCGCCAAGCACGTCAGCCGGGCCCAGCGTCAGCCGCGTGATCAGTGTTGAGACATCCAGCCGCCCCGTGTGGACAAGGGCGGTCATCAGCAGGCCGAATGCCGTTTCAATGGCGGATATGCCGGGCGCGGCCTCCGCAAAGCCGCGCGCCTTGTCCTCCGCCGCATGGGGCGCGTGATCCGTCGCAATGGCAGTGATCACGCCGTCCGTCAGCCCCTGAACCAGCGCGTCCACATCCTGCTGGGCGCGGAGGGGCGGGTTGACGCGAAGGGACGTGTCCGCGGCGGGGCCGCTCGGCCAGCCGTACTGCGGCCCGCGCTCGCCCAGCAGCGCGCGATCCGTCAGCGTCAAATGGTGAGGCGTGGCCTCTGCCGTCACGGGCGCGCCGCCCTCACGCGCGGCGCGGATCAACTCCACAGCGCCCGCCGTTGACGCATGGGCAACGTGCAGCCGGCCGCCGGTCTCGGCCGCCAGCGCCACATCCCGCTCAATGATGCGCGTCTCCGCGGACGCGGGCCCAGCAGGCAGGCCCAGTTGGGCCGCGGCCTCTCCCTCATGCGCGACCGCGCCGCCGAGGATCTGCGGGTCCTCCGAGTGCTGGCTGAGCGGGATTCCAAGTTGGGCGGATTCACTCAGCGCGCGCCGCATGAGGGCGGGATCGATAACGGCCGCTCCGTCGTCGCTGAACAGGACGCACCCCGCCCCGGCAAGCGCGGTCATGTCCGCAAGCTGCCGCCCGGCCCGGCCGACGGTGATTGTTCCGATGGGGAGAACGCGAATGGGCGCAGTCTCGCGCGCACGGCGCGCGACGTCCGCAGCCCGCTCCGGCGTGTCAATGGCCGGTTCCGTGTTGGGCATGGCGCATACGGTGGTGAATCCGCCGCGCGCCGCGGCAAGCCCGCCGGAGGCGATGGTCTCCTTGTGCTCCTGCCCCGGCTCACGCAGGTGGCAGTGCAGATCAATGAACCCGGGAGCAACAATCATGCCCCGCGCATCGACCGTCCGCGCCCCGGCCGGCGCATCGCCGCCCGCGCTGCGCGTCCAGCGCACCAGCCCGTCCTGCAGCAGCACGTCCGCAACGGCATCCAGTCCCTGCCACGGGTCAATGACGCGCCCGCCGGTGATATACACAGGCCCTTCTGCCGTGTGTGTCACGCCATCACCCTTCAACAAACGGACAGGGGCAATCGGGTCAAGTTGCTCAAGAAACGCATTCCGTACCGGGGCCTCGATTGTCTCGCGGCGCCAATGCCCCGCCGCGGACAGCCTGAAAGGGGCGCATGAGGGCCTGCTCCAACTGAATACAGTCTAGCGTTCGAGGACGGAATCCCGCAAGCAAAGAGCGCTCCGGGACAGCGCGGCGGCGCGGCGCCTGCTCACGATTTGGCAGTAGCGTGACATACTGGATGATGCCCGTGCCGTGTAACAAACATGACGAACAGCCATAACAGCAACAGCGCGTCCGTGCCAGGAACCAGACGGACGATGACCCTCATCCGGCGTCTGACTGCGCTTGCCTCAGCAGTGGCCGTCGTCATGCTCGCGTTCGCCGCGTGTGAGGACGGCAATACCGCCGGTGACCGCGGTCTGATCCCGACCGCCGGCGCAACCCCGATATCGACAGCGAACTCGGTTGCGCCTGAGCCAACCGCCGCTCCCACACAGGTCAACGGAGTGACGGTGTACGCCGAGATACCTCCGATGGCGGTGAACATCAGCGAGTGGCGCGAGACGGATTTTCGGCGATTCACCGTGGACCCGGATGAGATCATCTCCGGCGGGGCCGGACGCAACGACATCTCGCCCATCTATGAGCCGGAGTTCATGTCGATCCTTCAGGCCGCCACGCTGGACTGGATGACGGGCGAGCAGCCCGTGGCGGTGGTGGAGGTCAACGATGAGGCGCGCGCCTATCCCCTCGGCATCCTGACGTTCCATGAGGTGGTCAATGACGTCATTGGCGGGGAGCCGGTGGTCATCACCTACTGCCCGCTGTGCTACACGGCGCTGGCGTTCAGCCGCGTTGTCGATGGCGTTGAGTTGAACTTTGGCACAACGGGCAACGTCCGCCTGTCCAACCTGATTATGTGGGACGATCAGACGGAATCGTGGTGGCAGCAGGCGGACGGCCAGGCGATTGTGGGCGCTGCGGCGGGGCAGCGCCTGGCGTTCAGGCCCGCCTACATCACCTCGTTTCGGGATTACGCCAGGGCCTATCCGGACGGTCAGGTTCTGTCCCCGTTGAGTGGCGCGCCGGACTACTGGGAGGTCTACGGCAACTCGCAGTACGTCGGCTATGATTCCCCAAACAATCCACCCGTCTTCTTTCTTGGCCAACCGGATGATCGTCTCGGGCCAACGGAGCGCATTCTGGGCGTGGAGATCGGAGACAGCGTCATCGCCTATCCGTTCAGTCTGCTGCGTCGAGAGGGCGTGGTGAACACGGAGATTGACGGCGAGCCTGTGGTGGTGTTCTGGAAATCCGGCACGCGCTCCGCCCTGGATGAAGAGGTGATTGCAGACTCCCATGACCCGGGCTCCGCCGCCGCGTTCAGCCGCCGTGTAGACGGGCGGCTTCTGCGCTTTGAGGCGGAGGGCGACGTGTTCCGTGACGCGGAAACGGGCAGCCTGTGGACGCTGCTTGGGGTCGCGATAGACGGCCCGCTGGCGGGGACGCGGCTGGAGACGGTGAACGCGGAGAACGGCCTGTGGTTCGCCTGGGCCGCGTTCAGACCCACAACAGAGATCTACACAGGGCAGTGAGCGCGCCCTGCCTCATATAATTCCCCAGTGAACAAGCAAGAGGATTTCAAGAACAGGGCGCTCGCCAAGCTCCTGACGGAGAGGGGCGTTCCCGCCGATTACGAGGTGCGACTAGGCCGCAAGAAGGTGGACGTCCGCGCAACCGTCGAGGGCCTGCACGTGGTTCTCGAAGCCGAAACGGGGTTCGATCGCAGAGCGCAGGCTATCAAGGACGCCGACGCCCGCCTGCGTCAGGGCCTCACGAGAGTCGTGTTCGCCGTTTGCTATCCGGCTGATGTCACCGAGGACAACATGGCCGAGGCAATCCTGAACTGGACTCTGCGGCTCAAGGACGGTGAACCCAGCCGCGGATGGACAGAGGGAGACGTTACTCATCTGGCCCAGGCGATCCAACAGGCGCCGCATTCGTTGAGCGGCACAGACATCGCCGCCCAATTGCTGTCGGAAGCATTGGACACGGCAGTAGTGGGATTGAAGAACTCTACGAGAGAGTCGCTGGCTAAGACACTGGATTTGCCTGCCACACGCGAGCAAGGTAGTGAGCGAAACGATGAAAATAACCGCTACCTTGTCGCGTGTAAACGCGGCCTGCTCGTCGTTGCCACCGCCATGCTCTTCCATCATCGCATCCACAGTCACCTGCCGGCGGAGCGCCCGGATACATATGAGGGCCCATGGCCGCCCGCTTCAGTAGCGCAATGCGCTGAACAAGAGTCGCCCATCAGCGCCTTCCGTGAGGCCTGGCGAGGGATTCTCACTGTTGACTACCGGCCAATCTTTGAGACCGGTCGCGCAGCCCTGACAGTCCTCTCAGCCGACTCTAATTCCACACAGGCGGTACGGGCGCTGGCAGAGACCGTTTCACGGGTGGCGGAGAGAGTCGCGGGGCTGCGTCATGACCTCCTGGGGCGCATCTTTCATCGCGTCCTCGACGATGCCCGCTACGATGGCTCTTTCTACACCTCCACTGCCGCCGCCGTTCTATTGGCCACGCTTGCGATCCGCCAGGGAGACGCCGATTGGGCCAATCCCAACGCCGTTGCGAACCTCCGCATCTGCGATCCCGCCTGTGGCACCGGCACCCTTCTCATGGCAGCCGCCGAGCGTATTCGCGATCTACGCCGCTCCGCTGGGCCCACCGCCGCCGAGGATGAGGAAATCCTCGGCGTGATTCTCCTGGAAGATGTGCTGTGGGGCTATGACGTCAATCTGACCGCAACGCACCTGGCGGCCAGCACGCTTGGCATGCTTTCGCCGTCAACAAGATTTCACCGCATGAATATCCACAGGGCGCTGCTGGGGGTGTTTAATGGCCAACCCTATCTCGGCTCTCTGGACTTCCTGCATGGACAGGCTCGGCTCGCAGCCTGGCCCTCCCCCACTCAGCAGGTGGAGAGTGAACAGGGGACGGCGGAGCTGCCTCCTCCCATGGATATCGTGATCATGAATCCGCCCTTCAC
>JAAXGS010000049.1 GCA_012271225.1 Dehalococcoidia bacterium
CTCGTGCCCCGGCACGTCGACGACGCTGATCTCGCGGCCACTGGGGAGCGTGAACCAGGCAAAGCCCAGCTCTATCGTCATCTCCCGGTCCTTCTCCTCCTGGAGCCGGTCGGGGTCGATGCCCGTGAGCGCCTTCACCAGCGTCGACTTGCCGTGGTCGACGTGTCCCGCTGTGCCAATGACGTGCATGATGATCGCCCTGTCAGTACTGCCCAAAGTATAGACATGGGACGGGCGCAGTGAACTGGAGAGTTTCCGTCGCGCTCCTGGCGTGCTTCCGCCTCATGCGTGAGTTGATCAGGGCAGGGACATGACGCGGACAAAGACTTCATTGGACAGCAGGCGTCCGCGCGGCGTGAGCCGCAGGACGTCATCGACGCGCTCAAGCAGCCCGTCCGCAATTGAGGTCTCAATGGCGTCCGCGTACAGTTCTGTCGGGCGCGCGCCAAACCGCTCCTGATATTCCTGCTCCGCAACACCCCTGTTGAGCCGCAGGCCAAGCACCAGTGTCTCCGCCCGCCGCATCTGCTCCGAATACGGATCAACCGCATCGATAGGCGCAACCGCGCTCAACGCCGCGCTTTCTGACATCGGCCCCTCCAACGGCGGCATCATCCGAGGCGCGGGTTGTTGTCCCAACTGCGCCATACGCCGAATGTAGTCGCGGGGTTGGCGGATGACGGAGAAACGCGCGCCAAACAGGTGAGAGTGCGCGCCGGGGCCGAAACCCAGAAACGGGACGTTCAGCCAGTAGGCGAGGTTGTGGCGGCATTCCTGCCCCGCCCGCGCCCAGTTGGAGATTTCATAGTGCTCATATCCCGCCGCGCGCATCCGCTCCTGCGCAATCTCATACATGTCCGCCGCGAGGTCCGGGTCCGGCGTCGGCAGCCGCCCTGAGGCAACCCATCCGTGGAATGGCGTGGACTCCTCCACCGTCAGCGCGTACAACGAAATATGCTCGGGTTCCAGGGCCAGTGCGCCGCGCAGGCTTGACTCCCATGTCTCGCACGTCTGCCGGGGCAGGCCGTACATCAGGTCCAGGTTGACGTTGCGCGCGCCGCCGTCCCGCAGGGCGGTGAAAGCGCGGTCGACTCCGCCGTTGTCATGCAGGCGCCCCAGCATGCGCAGTTCGGAATTGTTCAGGCTCTGCGCGCCCATGCTGAACCGGTTGACGCCAAGCGCCATGACGTCCCGGACAAATTCCCGCGTGACGCTTTCCGGGTTGACCTCCATCGAGATCTCTATGCCGCTGTGGAGGCGAAACGACTGGGAGATCGCGTTAAGAATTGCGGCGACATGGCCCGGCGAGAGGAGGGACGGGGTGCCGCCGCCGAAGAAGATCGATGACGCTCCCGGGTCCGCGCCGTTGATCCGCAGCGCCTCTCCCCATCTGCGAATCTCGCCTGTCAGCGCGTCGACGTAATCGGGAATCAGGGTCTCGATGCCCGCGTAGGTGTTGAAATCACAGTAGTAACACTTGAAACGGCAGAAGGGGATGTGGACGTAGAGCGGCAGGGTGAGCGTCGTGGTGTCCATTACCCCTCCTGCCGCGTCCGACAGTTCATGGCTGCGGGAGTATCCCCAAGGCGGGCTAGCGGGCGGCGCGGAAATCGGACCCGGCGCGAAATCCGTCCGGAGCGATGCGGTCTCGCGCCTCCACAATCGCGCGCAGCTTCGTCTCGGCAATGGCCGCGGACGAAACGGGGTTGTCCGCGAACGTTGCAAAACCGCAGTCCGGAGTCAGGAGCACACGCTCCGCGCCGAACACGTCGATAGCCCGGCCAATCCTCGCGTTCAGGACCTCGGGCGCCTCGACCGAGGGCAGTTTGGGATTCACAACGCCGACACCGATGCGCTTGTCGCCCGGGAGCGAGGCGAGCACGTCAATCTCACCCGCCCGCTCCGTGCCCAGCTCCAGAAACAGCGTCCCCGCCTGCACCCCGGACAGGAGGTCCACCAGAGGTGAATAATCGCCGGACAGCGCCGCGCTCTCATCCATTGTCCAATTTCCGCGGCAAACGTGGAGCGCAAGCCGTTCCTGCGGCAATCCGCGCATGACGCCGTCAAGCAATTCCCGCGCGAAGCCAAGCTCCGTCGCCGTGTCGTGCCGCTCGCTGAGCGCGCCGCACATAAAGCTGCGCCGCGCCCGTGACGCTCCATGGACGACCTCCGTCAGCACGGGCTCATCGAACTGCACGATGGCCGTGCCCACGTCCAACAGGTGGAGAACCTCTTCCCGGAGCACGCGCACCACGTCACGCGAGAGTTCCTCACGCGACGTGTACGGGTTCTCCCGCAGACAGTCCAGCCACATCGTCCGTGTCAGGAGGTAGGGCCCGGGCAGGGCAACCTTGATTGGGCGATCATCGGCGATCTGCTGCGCAAACTGCAGCTCATGAACGGCCAGCGGCGCGCTGCGCTCAAGCCTGCCATAGACGACCGGGTGGCGCACGCTTGAGGCCGGAACGTCTAATGCCGCAAGTTCCCGCTCAAAATCCTCCGATTCATCGACCATGGCCGCCAGGTCCGTCAACGGGATGAGCTGGCAGTTCTCCAGCAGCCCGCCAACGAAACTCACATAGTTGTCCCGCCGCTGTTCCCCGTCCGTCAGAATGTCGACGCCTGCCCGTATCTGCGCCTGCGCGGACAGGCGCACGGCATCGTTCGCCGCCTCATCAAACTCACGGTCGGTCAGGCGGCGCTCAAGGTGGTCATGAATTGCCCTGATCATCCAGGACGGGCGCGGCCAACTGCCGATGCCCATGACGGAGAGCGGCCTGATGGCGGAGGCCGGTACAGGAGAGGGCGGAGAACTCGGGATCGACATGGGCATTGCCGCCCGTTGGGTAGGGCGTTGGGCCGGGGCGGGCGCTGGCTCGACAGCGCGATTCGGCGAAGCGCCCTTGCTCACCAGGTAGCTGCGCTGCTCGCCGGACCGTGTCCAGGACACAAGCTCATTGCCCGTCATGCGGCTCCACGCCGGAAGCTCAACCTCCACGCTCGGTTCCGTGGAGCGAATTTCAAGCAGGCCACCAGCGGGCAGGGGATCAATTGCGCGCCTGATCAGGAGCAGCAGGCCGCCGCCGCAGTCCAGATGACCGCCGTCCAGCACGGCGTCCGGCGCGCGCTCGTGCTCCGTGATGGCGTCCATGCCGTGATCCTGCCCGCCCTAACTGCCGAGGGTTCTCGCCTAATAGCTAATGGCGGGAGCGCCCTCTGAAAGGAACTCCACCAATGACGCGCCGCCCACGATGCTGGCGCCGGCAACGAGGTTGTTCTCGTCGAGGCCGCGCTTGCGGAAACAGGGCGCGCAGACCAGAATCCTGCCGCCGGCCTCTGCGAAATTCGCCATCAGGTCAGCGAGGGGCGCAAAGCCGTCCTCATGGATGCTGTCGGCGTACCCGGCCTGCGATACCCGCACGCCCTCCGTGCTCAGAAAGACGATGGTCTCCTTTTCAGAGCCCAGAGCCGCGTTCGCGATGACAAAGGCAACCGTCGCGCGATCAGGGTCGTCCCCGGCATGGGTGAGGTTCACACAAAACCTTTGAGACATATCAACGTTCTCCGCGGTTGAGCGCTCTCTATTTCTGTTCGATCCAATACTCAGGGTGTTCGGCGCGCACGAGCCGCCGCCCGGTGACGCGGCACCATGCCGGAAGCTCAACCGGCGCGGCAATGTCCCGCGAGAGCAGGCGGAACACGTCTCCCCGCGCGAGCGGCCGCATGCGAAGACGCAGCTGAATCAGCACCTCTCCACAGCCCATTTCGCCGGCGTCCCACTCCGCCGCGAAAACGGCCGCAGCGGCATCAACGTGACGCTGCGGGTTCGCCGGAGAATGGGGCTGCGTGCTCATGGGAGTGTCGTATGCCGTCCATAAACATATCCTATGAGGCAGGGCCGCACAATCGGGGCGGAGCGTCTCACAGACGGAAAGAGCGCGCGGACACGGGCCCCGCGCCGTGTCCGCGGATAATGTCCGCCGTCCGATAGTGTATTGAGGACGGCGCGGCATGGCGCAGAGTGATCAGAGTGGTGACAACGTGTTTGAGCGCATCAGACAAGATGAAGGCGCCAAGGCGCCCGTGCTGGTTGGCTGGGCGATGGACCAGGCCCTGCTTGATCGTATCGCGGCCTTCGATCCACGGATTCGGCTGCTTAACCGTGACATTCCCCCCTTGCCGCCGCCGGATGAACTGTGGCCGCCGTTCCCGGATCGCCTGACGCCGCTCGTCCCTCACGCGGAGATTCTCCTGACCCTGCGCCTTCCCGCCGGCGTTCCCGAATCCACGCCGCAGCTCCGATGGATACACTCACAGTCGGCCGGAATCGACTATCCCGCCCGCGCGCCCGGCCTGCTGGACGCCAACGTCATCATCACCACGTCGTCCGGCGTGCATGCGCAACCTCTTGCGGAAACGGTTGTCGGGGCGATAATCGCTCTCGCAAAGGGATTTCCGCAGGCGGTGAGACGGCAAATCCTGCGCGAGTGGACGCGCTATACGCCGGGGGACGTTGCCGGGGCGCTGGTTGGCGTGATCGGGGCGGGAAAGATTGGCACGGCCGTCGCGGAGCGTTGCCGCGGCATGGGCATGAGAGCGTGGGGAATACGGCGGGACCCTGGCGCGCTCGACCCATCGGAGCCGCGCAGCCCGTTTGAGCGGCTCCTGGGCCCGGATGGCCTTCCGGAGTTGCTGGCGGCCAGCGACTACATCGTTCTGTGCGCTCCCCGCACGCCTGAGACACTGCGCATGCTGGGGCCGGAGGAGTTCTCCATGGTCAAGCCGGGCGCGTGCTTCATCAATGTGGCGCGGGGCGACCTTGTTGTTGAGGACGCCCTCATTGCGGCCCTCTCATCCGGCCGCCTTGGCGGGGCGTACCTCGATGTCTTTGAGAGCGAGCCGCTGCCGCCGGACAGCCCCCTATGGGACATGCCAAACGTTCTGATGACGGCGCACTCCGGCGCCGGATCCGCAGATCGTGACACGCGCGTCGTGGATCTCTTCTTGGAGAATCTGCGGCGGTACTTGGACGGCCTGCCACTGCTGAACGTCTATGATCACGGGAGGGGTTACTAGACGCTTCGGATAACCTCCGTAGAGCGAGAGGGGCAGCCGGTCTGTCTTTGGTAGACTGTGTGTCTGAGGGAAATTGAACTGCACGGATAATCAAGCACAGGACAGGCACGCATGGCACAGCGCGACATATTCTCGGCAGAACGAATTCTGGAGACGGCCTCCGGCCCGGTGGTCATCTACGATGTCAACGTTCTTGAGGAACAGGGCGTCGCCTCGGTCTCCCGTCTCCCGTTCTCCATCAAGGTGATGCTTGAGAGCCTGCTGAGAAACGTCAACGGCTATGACGTGCGTGAGGAAGACGTGCGCGCGCTTGCGGGCTGGCAACCCGAGCCGGGTGAGATCACGGTGCCGCTGAAGCTGGCCCGCGTCATTCTGCAGGACTTCACAGGCGTGCCGGCGGTTGTCGACCTTGCCGCGCTCCGCAGCGCAATGGCCCGCGCCGGAGCAGACCCCGCCGTCATCAACCCGGTGGTGCCGGTTGATCTGGTGATTGATCACTCCGTGCAGGTCGATTATTTCGGCACGTCATACGCGCTTGCCGGCAACGTCGAGCGGGAGTATGAGCGGAACGGCGAGCGGTACAAGCTCCTGAAATGGGCGCAGAACTCCATCGATAACTTCCGCGTCGTGCCGCCCGGCGCAGGCATCGTCCACCAGGTCAACCTTGAATATCTGGGCAGTGTTGTCATGGAGCGGGAGCAGGACGGGCGGCGTGTGGCGTTTCCCGATTCGCTGGTGGGGACTGACTCCCACACGACGATGATCAACGGACTTGGCATTCTGGGCTGGGGAGTCGGCGGCATTGAGGCGGAGGCCGTGATGCTGGACCAGCCGTATTACATGCTCGCTCCACGGGTGGTGGGATTCAAACTGTCCGGCCGATTACCGGAGGGGGCAACGGCCACTGATCTGGTGTTGACCGTCACAGAGATGCTGCGGGCGCACGGGGTTGTGGGGACGTTTGTGGAGTTCTACGGCTCCGGCCTGACGGGGCTGCCGGTCGCGGATCGCGCGACGATCGCCAACATGGCCCCGGAATACGGCGCGACCATGGGTTATTTCCCCATCGACGACGATACGCTGGCCTATCTGCGTCTTTCTGGGCGGAGCCCGGAGTTGGTTGACCTTGTCGAACGGTACGCCAAGGCGCAGGGGCTGTTCCGTACGGATGACACCCCGGAGCCTTCCTATTCGGACACGCTTTCACTTGACCTGGGAACCGTTGTGCCGTCACTGGCCGGCCCAAAGAGGCCGCAGGATCGGGTGGGACTCGACCACGTTAAGGCCAGCTTTCAGGAGCATCTGACGTATCCGCCGGCGCAGCGCGGATTTGGCCTGACGCAGGATGAGGCGGAGAAGACGGCGGTCGTCGGCAGGGGCGTCGAGGCGTACCAGCTCGGCCACGGCTCCGTGGTGATTGCCGCGATCACCTCGTGCACTAATACCTCCAACCCCTCCGTGATGATCGGCGCGGGGCTGCTGGCCAGAAACGCCGTCAACGCGGGAATTGAGACCAAGCCATGGGTCAAGACCTCCATGGCGCCGGGCTCAAAGGTCGTCACGGATTATCTGGAGGCCGCCGGGCTTGTGCCCTTCCTTGAGGCGCAGCGCTTTCACGCGGTGGGATTTGGCTGCACAACCTGCATCGGCAACTCCGGCCCGCTGCCGGAGGCCATCGCGAACGCCATTGAGGACAGCGATCTTGTTGCCGCCGCCGTGCTCTCCGGGAACAGGAACTTTGAGGGGCGGGTAAACCCGCACGTGAAGGCGAACTATCTCGCCTCGCCGATGCTTGTCGTCGCCTATGCGCTGGCGGGCCGGGTGGATATCGACTTCATGTCGGAGCCTCTTGGCGCAGACCCGAATGGCCGTGATGTGTATCTGCGCGACATCTGGCCATCACAGCACGACATTCAGGACGCGATTGCCCGCAACGTCAGTCCTGACATGTTTGAGAAACAATACGGGGCGATCTTTGACGGAGACGATCAGTGGCGCATGCTCAGCGCCCCCACCGGCGAGCTTTATGACTGGGAGCGGGACTCCACCTACCTTCAGGAGCCGCCGTTCTTCCGGGATTTTCCGGCGGAGCCGCCGCAACTGCCGTCGATTCAGAATGCTCGAATTCTTGCAGTGCTTGGCGACTCTGTGACAACCGACCATATTTCTCCCGCGGGAAACATCGCGGCCCGGAGTCCGGCAGGGCAATTCCTGTTGGGCAGGGACATTCTGCAGGGGGATTTTAATTCGTACGGCTCGCGCCGCGGCAACCATGAGGTTCTGATGCGCGGGACGTTCGCCAATATTCGCATTAAGAACCAAATGCTTGACGACGTGGAGGGCGGATTCACTCTCAAGCTTCCCGAGGGCGAGCAGATGCCCATCTATGACGCGGCGATGCGCTATCAGCAAGAGGGCGTGCCAACGGTGATCATCGGCGGCAAGGAGTACGGCTCCGGCTCAAGTCGGGACTGGGCCGCCAAGGGGCCGTACCTGCTTGGCGTGCGCGCGGTGCTGGCGGAGTCGTTCGAGCGAATTCACCGCTCAAACCTGGTAGGGATGGGCGTACTGCCGCTGCAGTTCCGCCCGGGTGAAAACGCCGCCGCGTTCGGGATTACAGGACGCGAGACCATCACGGTGGATAGCCTCGACGACGGCATTGAGCCCGGTCAGGACATCACTGTGACGATACGATCCGAAGACGGCGCGGAGATGTCCCTGACAGCGACGCTGCGCATCGATACCGAGGTGGAGGCCGACTATTACCGGAACGGGGGCATCTTGCACACCGTGCTGAGGCGCCTGATCAACGAGTCAAAGGACAACCCGGCAGCGTCAGGTTAGGTATGAGGCGGGTGATCAGGGAGGGCCTCGCTCTCGCGTCGTTCAGTTCCGTGTGATCAGGCTGATCCCAAAAAGACTGCTACGAGTCCCCCTACCACCACTGTCCAGAGCGCAATGTTCATAATCCAGAGTTGATTACGCAGGGCGCGGAAATCCTCTTGAATCGTGTCGAATCTTTTTCCCATCTCCGTCCGCAGCGCATCGAACCGGGCGTCAACATCAGAACGCAACACATCAAACCTGGTGTCAACCGCGCCAAAGCGCCTGTCCATGTCTGCCCGCAGCGTGTCAAACCTGGTGTCAACCGCGCCAAAACGCTTGTCCATGTCTGCCCGCAGCGCGTCGAACTTGGCGTCAACGTCAGACCGCAGCGTGTCAAACCTGGCGTCAACCGCGCCAAAGCGCCTGTCTATGTCAGACCGCAGCGTGTCGAACCGGGTGTCTATGCTCACGCTCAGGGCATCGACCTTTTCGTCAATGCGCCCAACGGTCACGGCCAAGTCGCCCAGCCGCTCACCAACCTGTTCGTAGGCGCCTTCGAGTCTGCTCAGCCGCTCTTCAACAGTTGTCATGGGGACAGTGTACTACTCATCTCGGGCCATCACCCCGGGTTTGGCGGCGGTCCACGCCCTGCACCCTCTACTCCACGCCGGCGAAGACCACACAGGCGTTTTGCCCACCAAAGCCGAAGCTGTTTGACAAAGCGACGCGAACCTCAGCATTCCGTGCCTCATTGGGCACATAGTCGAGATCACAGGCAGGATCCGGACTCCGCAGGTTGATCGTGGGGTGAAGCACACCCGTCTGAATCGACTTGACGACGGCGATGGCCTCGATACCGCCGGCCGCGCCAAGCGCGTGGCCAATCATGGACTT
>JAAXGS010000050.1 GCA_012271225.1 Dehalococcoidia bacterium
CCGGCTGAATACACCTCCAGCGCCTGCTCCGACCACTCATTGCTCTGCCGAAGCGTCGCCCAGAACCGCAGACGCGGCTGGCCGTCCTCATCGTCTTCAATGTCATGCGCCTGAAACTCCAGCACGTGCGCCGATTCAAGATACCCAACGGCCCAGGAGCCGGACTGAAACTCCACAGACTGAAACCGTGATTCCGCCGGCAGCTCAAGCAGATTCACCTGTCTGGATGAGGCCTCCTCCACATTCCGACGGATCATCTGCAGCAGCCGCTGAACGGACAGGGCCAGGCGGCTCATGTCCTCTTTTTCAAGCCAGATGAGCGCGCTGCCGCCCGGGCCCGCCGCAAGGATCCTGAAACGTCTGTCGCCCGGCTGTCCGATCGCCTCTATGCCAAGACGCTCCACTGGCCCCAGAATGTGCGGCTCCCGCGCGTCCATCATGCGGTGACCGCCAGCAGGTCAGCGGCGAGGCGCGAGTCCTCAAGCTGCCGCGCCATCGCCATGACCTTGTCCGGGTGAACGGATCCGCGCCCGCCAAGAAACCCGTCGCTGAGGCGAGCGGCGGCGGCAATTGTTCCGCCGGATACGACCGCGACGGGAATGCGGAGCTCATCGACGCGGTTCTGCACGTATGGTATTGGGCCCTGCCCGCCCGTCAGGATCAGTCCCTGACATCCGGTCGCAAGGGCGGGCATCTGCAGGTCCGGACGATCCCACCGCGTCACCACAACCTTGTCCTCCGCCTGCCCGTAGTAGTACACACCGCCGTCAAGGGCCAGCGCTCCGACCATAATCCGCGGCGCAAGGACGTCCAGCCCCTCCGGGTATGCGACGACCTCAGCCTCCAGATGCTCCACAATTTCGCGCAGCGTCGGAGCGTTGAGCAGTCGATTCTGCCTGAGCGCGGCCACGCGCGGCACGCCGAGCCTGGCGATGGCGGGGAGAATCTCTGTTTCGACAAAGTGCATCCGCAACTCCGGCGCCGCGTTGATGACGATGCCCTCCACGCTGCCCCCAAACGGCTCCATTGCCGCGTGAATGCCGGACACGTCGCCCTCCCCCATCGTGTGCTCGTCATACCACACGATGAGGACAGGATCGGCATCCAGTTCCTTCGCCAATGCGGCGTCAAGCCTGCCGCCGTCAAGCCCTGTTCCATCGATGATAATGGTCGGTGACTGCCGTCGCCGCCTGCCGCGGGGCGTGAGGGCGCTGCGAGCGGATTCGATGTTGTCGATGAATCGCCGGCGGGTATCGTTCTTCGGCTCCGCCGGAAAGAGGGGGGCATCGTCCTGGGCGCCGGTCGATCCGGAGGGGGTCGCGGCGCGGTACATTGCGCCGTCGCCCGCAAGCCGGGCAAGCGCCGAGGCGATAACCGTTTTTCCGGCGCGCGGCTCAGTGGAGCCAATGTAGATCCGGCGCATCACCTCGCCCAGACGTGCAGCATTCCTGCGCAGTATAGCATCGGCGCCCTTCCGCCACGCCGCTCGCGCTGCAGCTCCAAAGGGCGCGGCAGGTCAATCCGGGCATCCGCCGCCCCTGCTTCGACGCCCCGGCACTCGCAATCGAGCGCGCGCTCACGGATAATCATCGTGGTCGGGCGCAGGCCGTTGGCCGGCAGTCACAGAACAGGGGAGGACAACTCATGGGCGACCGCATCCGCATCGGCAACGTCGAGATCCTGGCATTCGTTGACATCGGGCCGGCCAGCCGGGACCCCGCCATGGTGTTCCCGGACGTTGCCGCCGAGGCGTGGGGCCCCCACGCGCAGACGATGACTCCGGACGGCCAACTCCCGTTTCAGATGGGATTCTTTGTTCTGCGGGCGGGCGGGCAAACGATGCTGGTCGACACCGGACTCGGCCGCGGTCCGCATGAGGCGATGGGCGGCATCGGCGGAAAGCTGATGGACCAGCTGAACGGCGCGGGCATCCGCGCGGATGACGTGTCCCACGTTCTCATTACGCATCTCCATGCCGATCACGTTGGATGGAACGTGACGTGGGACGGCGATGCCGCGCGGGCCACCTTCCCCAATGCCACTTACACAGTGCCGCAGGGAGACTGGGATCATTTCATGTCCGCAGACATCCTCCCGGCCTCTCCCCATATGGAGCAGAACGTGATTCCGCTGCAGCAACTGAACGCCATGCGGCTTGTCGAAGACGGCGAGTCGATAACGGATGCGATCACGACGCTGGTCACGCCGGGCCACACGCCCGGCCATCAGTGCTTCCTGATCAGTTCCGCAGGAGAGCGGGCCATCATCATCGGAGACGCGTTCCACACCGTTGCGCAGCTGCAGGAAACCTCCTGGAACGTGGGGTTTGATGTGGACAAGCCGCTGGCCGCGCAAACGCGGGCAGCCCTGGTGCAGCGGCTTGAGGATGAGGGGCTGACCGTGGCGTCCGGCCACATGCCGGTGGGGTCAAACATCGGGCGTGTCGTGCGGCTTGAGGGCAAGCGAACCTGGCAGGTTCTATAGGCTCCCGGCCCCCATTTCCGGCTGCCGCGCCCTGCCGCGCGTCAGGCCTTCGGTTGGGGCGCCCCGCCCGCGCCCGGCGCGCGGTTATTCTCCGCGATGACATCCAGGAGCGCCGCGCAGACGATCTTGATGCGCGCCTCCATGTCCGCGTGCGTATCGCCGTGCTTTGCGCGCTCATTCTGATCAGACAGCCGCAGAACCGGGTTATAGTCCGGATGGTCCGGGTTGAGGGCGTTCACCCACGCCTGATTGTGCTCAAAGACCAGGCGGTTGAAGGCTGTTTCCAGCGCGACGCGATCGAGGCCGGCCATATGATATCCACCTCCCATCACTTCCATGCGGGGCAATCGATCAAAGACAGTGTACGGGGGCGGCGCATGCGCCGCCCCGTAGGCGAGGAGACCGTCGGCGTCATGGGGCGTGACAGGGGATTGCCGCTCCGCGCGGCGCGGTGATGTTGCGAATAGGCGCAACACTTGCTACAATCGCACTGGACTACGGTCAGGCGTCCGTGATGCCCTATGGAGGGGCGTGCTGTTGCGCGCCGTATCAGCGTACGGGGAAGTGAATCGGGTAGACGGGAATTGCCGTGAAACAGACCAGGCGGAGCGCGGCTGCGGAAAGGAATGTACAGCGTCCATGAAGAATGAACTCTATCGCTCAGTTTCGTGGCTCGGCTCAAATGGTCGCACGTATCTCACACAGTCCGGTGGCCGGTATCTTCTTCCCGGCATCATCGCCATCATCACCGCGTTTCTGTTCATCCAGGCGCTGGCGCCGTTCCATGCTCCCGCCTTCGCGCAGGAGGTGGGCAGTTCCGCCGATAACCCCATCGCCTGCGGCAATGAGACGGAAACGAACCGCGTATGTGAATCAGACCCGGGGCTGGCAACGAATGAGCGGGAATACTTCGCGGTCAGCGTCCTTGACACCACACAACCCGATGACGTCATCGCCACCGTCATCGCCGGCGGCAGCCATGTTCCGCAGTTCTATGCCGATGAGGACGTGACCTTCACCATTCAGAGCGGGGCGGGCGCGGGCGCCGACGGCGATCTGTTCCGCCTCGTTGACTCAGGAGAGCCGAACTCCACGCATTTGCAATTTGAGGCGGGCGCTGTCCCCGTCGCTGATCGCGTCTACAACGTCTCGATCCTGATGAGCCAGCAGCAGACGGTGCCGCTCAACCAGACCGTTGAGGTCACGGCCCATATCGCCGTCACCATCGAGGGCACGGTCAGCGTTGGGGCGCAGCTGCGCGATCTGCACATCCAAATGAGGCAGAACCCGTATTTCCGCGTGGTCTTCGCTGAGGCGTTCAACTACGCCGGCACGGATGACCTGACCTATGTGGTGGAGTCCGGCAATACCGGCATCGCGCGGATTCCGCGGCAGCCCGGGCCGGGACAGCGGTTCCTGACCATATTCAGCGTTGGGGAAGGAAGCACGACCATCAGTGTGACGGCCACCGCGCTCAACGGTCAGACGGCGAGCCAGGATTTCCGCGTGACGGTCAGCGAGGGATTCACCGCGCCGGCAACGCCGGAGAACACCCCCACCCCCACCCCAACATTCACGGCGACACCCACCGCGACGCCGCGTCCGGAGGACACGCCAACACCCACGCCAACGGCGACACCAACGCCAACACGCACCCCAACGCCGACGCCGTCACCCACGCCCACAGCGACGCCATTGCCGTCGCCAACACCCACAGCCACGGCGACGCCCGTTCCGCCGCCGACACCCACGGCAACGCCAACGCCCGGCCTGGGCGATCAGATTAGCCCCGGGCTGCTCATCATCGGGGCCGTTATCGTTGTGGTGGTTCTGGGCGGCGGATTCCTCCTGATACGCGGCCGCGGACGGGGCGGCGAGCCCGTGGGCGGCCCGAACGGAGACGGGGCGTAAGGCAACGAGAACGCCAGTCCCCGTTAGTTGGAATAGACAGGGGGGCGCATCATTCTGATGCGCCCCCCTTCCCGTTTCTGACGTCCCGGAGCCGGACGCTCGCTTGCGCCGGTCTGCAGCCCCGCGCCGATTCTCCCCTGCCCGCTAGCCCCTGTCCTTCAGGGCGCGGTACACCGCCTCCGCGGTGATTGGAAGATCACGGATCCGGACCCCGATCGCATCCTCAATCGCGTTGGCAATCGCCGCGGCCGTGGGGGTGTTTGAGCTCTCCCCGGCCGATTTGATGTTGTAGGGGCCGGAGCCGCTGTGCGCCTCCACAAGAACGGTGCGGAGCTCCGGCAGATCCGGGGTTGTGGGAATCTTGAACTCCGCCAGCGACGGGTTCGCCACACGCCCGCTCTCGTCCACAACAAGCCCCTCCATGAGCGTGAAACCCAGAGCCTGCACAACGCCGCCCTCCAGTTGTCCCTGATGCGACACCGGGTTGATGATCGTGCCCACGTCATGGGCCGTTGTGAACCGCTCAAGCGTGACGGCGCCCGTTTCCGGGTCCACGCGCACCTCCGCGATCTGCGCGCCGAACGACGTCATTGGCGAGGGCGAGGTGTCCTGAACGTGTCCCCGCGCAACCACGGGAGCGCCGGCCCGCCCCACAAGGTCGGCGATCTCGATCGACTCTCCCGAGCCTTCGTTAATCAGCCGCCCGTCCCGCGCCGCTATCGCCTCCTCGTTCCAGCCGAGCAGCTCCGCCGCCAACTGCTGAAGACGATGCCGCGCCTGTGATCCGGCCTCATGCCCCGCAACGGTGATGAGCCGCGTGGTGTGGCTGCCGCCAATTCCGGAGTCAAAGGACACGCTGTCCGTGTCACGCGGGACAACGCGCACCCGCTCCACCGGCACACCAATCTCCTCGCTGACCACCTGCGCCAGGATGGTGTATTGGCCGGCGCCCTGCTCAAACAGCGGCGTCTCCACGGAAACGTCGCCGGTGGGGAGCACGGTGACGGTCGCCGTCGTCTCACCGCCCGGCGCCCCGTGATCGGCCATCGCCATTCCCCGCCCCACGTTGCGGGGCTTTGGGTCATGGTAGGCGGCAGCTGCGACGGCGGCCTCAAGCGTTTCCCGCGCGCGCAGGTCTTCAAAATGGTGGTTCGTCGGCGTTGCCTCGCCGTCCCCGATCACGTTGACCAGGCGAAAGTCCAGCGGGTCCATGCCGATAGCGCGGGCGAGTGAATCCATGTGAGATTCCGCGGCGAAGATGGATTGCGGCTCGCCGGGCGCGCGGTAGTGTCCGCCCGGCACGGTGTTTGTGTACACCTGCCAGGAATCAATCCGCACGTGGGGGATGCGATAGGGCCCGCCCGCCAGGTGCTGCGCGCCAACCAGGTTGGCCATCGGCGTCGGCTTGAATCCCCCGTACGCCCCGCTGTCCCACCACGCCTCCGCCTTCCACGCGACCAGCGCCCCGTCACGCCGGACTCCGGCGCGAATGGTCACCTCGCCGCCGTGGCGCGGATTCGCCGCCAGCAGTTCCTCGGCGTAGTCCATCGCCATTTTGACCGGCCGGCCCGTCGCCCGTGAAAGGGCATACGCAAGCGGCACATCCATGGAGCTGCCCTTGCCGCCAAAGTCTCCGCCGATGTACGTCGGATGCACCTTGATGGAATCCGCGGGGATTCCGTACGCCTGCGCCATCTGCGCGCGCATGTTGAACGGCGCCTTGTTGCTGGCCCACACCTCCGCGCGGCCGTCATCCGCGGCCAGGACGACGCAGTTGTGCGACTCCAGATACGCCTGATGCCCCTTTGACAGCGTGTAGTCCGCCTCCACGATGACATCCGCCTCCGCGAAACCGGCCTCAAGATCACCCTTTGTCCATGTCTGATGCGCAAAGACGTTCAGGTGCCTGCCCTCGACCGGCGCGGGCAGTCCCGCATAGGAGTTCACGTTCTGATGCAGAACCGGCGCGTCCGCCGCGCGCGCTGTTGAGACGCCGGTCACCGCCGGCATCTCCTCATACTCGACGTCGATGAGCTCGAGCGCGGCGTCCGCCATATCCTTTGTTTCTGCGGCGACCGCGGCAACCTTGTCGCCAATGAACAGCGCGACGCCCTGCGCCAGCACGGGCACGTCAAAGAGACGCCGCCCGATGCGCACGCCCCTGACGATGTCATCGTCTCCGGTGAGCACGGCCCGGATGCCCGGCGCGGCGGCGGCGCGGGACGTATCGATGCGCGCAATGCGCGCGTGCGGGTACGGGCTGCGCAGCGCCCGCCCCCAGAGCATCCCCGGCAGGGTCACATCAACCGTGTATTCCGCCTCCCCGGTCACCTTGTCCGGCCCGTCCTTTCGGGGAGCCGATCTGCCGAGTTCCCTGTACGTCGTTGTCATATGGAGTTCTCCCCGGTTGGTGATGGTGTGACGCGCTCTGCGCACGATGGCTCCGCGGGTAGGACTCGAACCTACGACCAATCGGTTAACAGCCGACCGCTCTACCTACTGAGCTACCGCGGAGCGCTGCGAGTGCGCGCTGCCCGCAGACCCGGCGCCGTTAGTGCGCAGCAGACGCCCTTGCAGTATAGAGACCGCACGCCCGTATCCTCAACCTGAATGGGCTGCCCTCGTTGCGCTCCCCCTATCACTCCCAGCGTGTCATCCACGTGCAGCCAAAACCGTTTCGGTCCCGGCGGCCCGCGCCGCTATACTCATAGCACGGACTCGTCCCGCGCGGCGTACTCAACAATCAACCACCGGACGCCGCGATGACATGGCCGGCACGCGCAGGCGGGGCGGAATGGAGGGATCACGCGGTGGCGGAGATCGCGTTCATCGGCGGCGGCGTCATGGCGGAGGCCATGATTTCCTCGCTCATCGATAGGGGAGTCGCGCAGCCGTCAGAGATCACGGTTGGGGAGATCGACGCCGCCCGCCGGGAGTACCTTGCCCGGACACACAAAGTCGGCGTGGTCAGTGAGAACGCGAAAGCGGCGGCGGGCCACGCTGACGGGACGCCCGTCATCATCGCCCTGAAGCCGCAGCATATCGACGCCCTGCGAGAACTCAAGGGGGCGGGCGGCGGCAGTGGCCCGATCGTTTCCATCGCCGCCGGCGTGCCCATTGCCCGGCTGCGCGAACTGACAGGACGTCAGGCGGTGGTCCGCGTCATGCCCAACACGCCGGCGCAGATCGGTCTGGGCATGAGCGTCTGGACTGCGACCGCTGAGGTTGGCGACTCCTCACGTGAGCTGGTGAGCGCCATCCTCGGCGCAATGGGCCGCGAGTTGTACGTCCACGATGAGCGCTATATCGATATGGCGACGGCGTTGAGCGGCAGCGGCCCGGGCTATGTGTTTCTCTTTTTGGAGGCGCTGATTGACGCGGGCGTCCACATCGGTCTGCAGCGTGACCAGGCGGAGCTCCTGGCGCGGCAGACGCTGCTTGGCTCCGCCGCGCTTGCCGATCAATCCGGCAGGCATCCGGCGGAGTTGCGCAACATGGTGACCTCACCCGGCGGCACCACGGCGGAGGGCCTGGCGGCCCTTGAACAGGGCGGCCTGCGCGCGGCCGTGGCGCAGGCGGTGATCGCCGCCCATGCCAAGTCCCGGCAGCTCTCATGACGGCGGGCGCAGCACCCCGCCCTGCCTCTGACCCGCGCCGTCACGTATGCTAATGCGATGGAACTGCTCAAGACATTCGTCGTCCTGCTCGCACAGGTCCTGACGGTTGCGATTTTCGTGCGGGCGATCCTCTCCTGGTTTCCAAACGTCGGCAACGACAATCCGCTGGTGGCGGCGGTCTATCGCGTTACGGAGCCGGTCCTTGCCCCGCTCCGTTCGGTGATTCCGCTGGTGGGAATGATCGATATCACGCCGCTTGTCGCCATCATTGCCCTGCAGATCATCGCCCGAGTGTTCCTTTCCCTCTGAGCCTTTATGAGCAGCTCATCTGACAGCGCAATCGGAATGTTGGTATGATGCGGAATCCGCCACGATCACAGGAGTTATCCGGGCAGCAATGAGCACAGGCGCCGCACAGCAGGAGATGAGTTTGCTCCGCCGATACGGCGCGGCGCTCAAATACGGCGACTACCGCAGGTTCTGGCTGTCGGCGACGTTTGCCGGCGCCGGCGTCTGGGGCCTCATCGCGGCGCGCGGCGTTCTGGCCTTTGAAATCTCAGACGACTCCGCATTCTGGGTCGGCGTGACCACCTTCGCGGCGCTCATCCCGTTTGTCGCGGTTCCTCCGTTCAGCGGCATTCTGGCGGACCGGTTCGATCGACGCTATCTCATTGCAATGGCGCACGCCGTCAACGTGGTCCTGGCGCTTGTCCTGGTCCAACTCTATTTCGCCGACAGCATCCAACTCTGGCACCTTGTCCTCATCTCCCTGCTCAGCGGCATTGCGCGCGGCGTTCAGATGCCGGCGCAGAGCGCCCTGATCCCCAATCTTGTCAACCGGGAGGAAATCCTGAACGCGGTGGCGCTCAACAACCTCTCCCTGCAGGGCGCGCGGCTGATTGGCGGGCTGGCCGTGGGACTGCTGCTGGTGGGACCAAGCGGAACGGCCCTCGGCATCGCGTTCGCGCTCGCGGCGGGCGGCTACGTCTGCGCCACGATCCTTGTCCTGACCATTCGGACCGCCTCAACGGGCGCGATAGCTCAGAGCGACTCTCTCTGGGACATTGCGACGGCCGGCGTCGTCTATGCGTGGCGCACGCCGACCGTTGGGCTGATGCTGATTTTTGTCGCTCTCCACTGCGGCCTCACCATGGGCTTTGAGTCGATCCTGCCGCTCCACGGCAAGGCGCAGTGGGCCGCGCCGGGCACCGCCCTGCCGTACTTCCTCGCCGCATTCGGACTGGGCGCGGTCTTTGGCGTCATGGCCATCGCCGGCATCCGCAGTGAGCGGCACAAGGGTATCGCTCTGCTGGTGGTCGCTTTTGGCAGTTCCGTAGGCGTGCTGATCCTTGGGCTTGCGCCGTCGCAGTGGATAGGGTTGACGGGCGCGTTCGTCATGGGATTGACGCAGGCGCCGTTCATGGCGCTCGCCATCGCGTACATCCAGACCGTGGTGCCGGACGCCATTCGCGGCCGCGTCTCAAGCCTGTTCACCATGTCCGCGCTCAGCCTGATGGCCATCGTCAACGCCGTGTTCGGGTTTGTGGCGGACTTCGTCGGTTCCGTGCCCGTCCTCGTCGTGTCCGGCGCGGCGTTCATCGCCGTCTCTTTCCTGGCCGCAACGGTCGTCGTTCGGTTGCGCCGCGTCATGTTTGAGGGGTTCGGGGTTGGGGCGCAGACACCCGCCCCCGCGGCCGCGCCCAGCGGCGGCTCACGCTGAGCGCGTCCTCTCCGGCGCCTGTTTCCCATACGCACTGCCGCCACAAAACACACGCGGTGGTACAATCGACCCTGATTGGCTGACGGGGCGGCATGGCCCGCCGTCAAGCGTATGGGCATCATGCGGGGAAGTGATGCCGTGGGGGTGTGATGTGAGTGAGCGTGAACTTCTGAAGGGCAGCACGGATCCCTTGCTTTTGGCGCTGCTGAGCGAACGTCCGATGTACGGCTATGAGATCCTGCGGGAGGTGGAACGCCGCTCCGACGGGTATTTCAACATGAAGGAGGGCACCCTGTATCCCGCCCTGCACCGACTGGAGCGGGACGGGCTTGTTGAGGGGCTGTGGCGCAACGCGCCGAGCGGGCAATACCGCCGGTATTACGCCATATCCAAGCGCGGCCTCCAGCGGCTTGAACAGCGCCGCAGGGAATGGTTCAACTTCTCCCGCGCAGTCAATCTCATCATCGCCGACTCCGCATCCTAGCGGAGCCCCCGCCCCATGCCCTTCCCGAACAGCATCACGGCGCCGATTCAAGCGCTCACAATCCACGCTCTCGCGCGGCTCAGGGCGCGGCGCAGCGTTCTGCGGGAACTTGCCGATCACATTGAGGACCGCCGCGATAGCCTTGTTCATGAACAGGGGCTTCCGCCGGGTGAGGCGTACGCCGCGGCCGTGCGCGCCTTCGGCAACCCGCGCGCGGTCGCCACGCAGTTGGAGCGTATCCGCAACCAGGGATCATGGCTTGACGTTGCGCTTGGCGCGATCCCGAGCCTGATCGTCAGCTTCCTGTTCGCAACGCACCGATGGTATGAGCGTGAGTGGATCATCGGCGCGGCCCTTCTGGCCATGGTCATCAGTTCGCTGGGCGTGTTCCTGTTCAGCGGACGCGCGTGGGTCTACTCCTGGCTGAGCTACGCCCTGTTCCCGGTCCTGCTCGTCGGTGTCGTCAGCCTCGCCACCACGGGATACGCGGCGTGGAGCGTTTTGGAGGGGAGTCACGTCGCGCGCGACCCGGCCAGTTGGGTGCTCAGCATCGGGCTGGGGCTCGCCGGTGTTGGCGTGATGATCACGCTGCTGGTGTGGCTCAGCAAGAAGGACTGGATCCACGGCATGCTGGTTGTCCTGCCGATAACGCTGCTGGCCGTGGCGCTACTGGTCTTTGACCAGGGCGCGTATGACACGATTACGCAGGCGGGCACGCACAACGCCATCCTGTTTGGAGCGTTTGCTTTCGTGGTTGCCGCCACGATCAGGATGGGCGACCGTCTTCTCAAGATCGGCGTGCTGGCCACCGCATTGCCGCTGGCCTTTCTGATCATCTCAAACGGCATGGACATCGGTATCCGCATCGCCGTGACGGTTCTGGTCAGCCTGCCCGCGCTCCTGCTCATCATTGCGCCGCTGGTGGTATCGATCCATGACGCGGAGGCCGATGAGCGATTTGAGCCGGACGCGCAGCGGCAATGATTTCCTGCGGACGCTGATTTGGCCTTCGATCAGTCTGTGACCTACGCCGCGGCGGCGCTTCTGGGCTACGTCATCGGCGCGGCGCCCATCATCTACTTCGTGGCGCGCGCGCGCGGCATCGACCTGCGCGCCGTGGGCACGGGAAACATCGGCGCCGGGAACGTGTGGCGGCACGGGGGCATGGCAGTCGGCGCGCTGTCCATCGTGATCGAGGTTGGCAAGGGCACGGTTGCCGCGCTCCTCGCCAGGGAGTTGCTGCCAAGCGAGACCCCGGACTGGACCGCCGTGGCCGGAGGCATCGGCGCGGTTATGGGGCAGATGTGGCCTGCAACCCTGCGCTTTCAGGGGGGACGCGGCAACGGCACAGCGGCCGGAGCGCTCCTCGCGTTTCATCCACTCATGTTTGCCGTCGGATTCGCGGTGTTTCTGTTCATGACCTTCCGCAACATCATCCGTAACGTCCGGCCGGGCGGCGCGTCATCGCCGCGCAGCAGGGCCGTCCCAATAGCCGTGATCACCGGCATGTCGATCTACGTCGTCCTGGGCATCGCGATTGTCGAATACATCCCCGCCAGTGCCGGCGCTCTTGTCCTTGCGCTCACGTTCCTGCGGCGCGCCACAGCGCCCTGGCCCACGGACCCGGAGACCGGCCTCCCGCCCGAGCGCCGCTCCCTCCTCGCCGCCCTGCTCTACGATCGCCCCAACTTCAACGGATGAGCGCGCCAACGGCCCCGTTGCCTGACGCAGCGACCACCCGGAGCGCGGGCGACACGGACCGCCTCTATGACAGCCTCGGGCCGCTGCCCCCGCCCGCCGGCCGCCCGATCCTCATCGTCCTGTCCGGCCTGCCCGGCAGCGGCAAGTCCCACCTGTGCCGGAGGCTCGCAGAGCTGCACTCCCCGCTCGTCGTTCTTGAGACGGACGCGCTCCGCACCGCCCTCGTGGACACGCCGCCAACGCACGCTCCGGCGGAGAATGCCCGCCTTTTTCGCGCCGTTCATCGCCTGCTTGAGCAGTTGCTCCGCGCCGGTCACTGTGTCGCCCTGGACGCGACGAATCTCATTCGCCGCAACCGAAAGCGCCTGTATCAGATCGCGGAGCGAAGCCGCGCGGCAGTGCTGATCATTCAGCTGACTGCGCCGGAGCCGCTGATCAGGGAACGCCTGACCCGCCGCGCGGCGGACGCGCAGGCGGGGCGCGCAACGGGCGACAACTCCACCGCCGGCATCGACGTGTACGAACGGATGCGGGACACAGCCCAGCCCATCAAGCACGATCATCTGGTCATCGATTCGTCCATGGACATCACGCCCGCGCTGCGGGAGATCACCCGGCGGCTGCAGCGGCATGAACATCCCTCAAGCAGGATTTCCGTCCCCGCTGCCGTCCGGGGCAAGGCATCAATGGGGATATAATCGCCAAACCGATTGCTTGCGCCCCCGCGCAGCAACAGGACGCGGACGCGAATCATCACGATATGGAGTGTGACACGTGGAACTGATCGCCATTCAGGGCCGGATCACGGAAACAGAGGCCGATTGCGCCATTGTCGAGGTGTGGGAGGACCGTCTGGAACGGCCCCTGCCCGGCGCGGCCGGCGCGGTGGACGCGGCTCTGGATGGTCGACTATCGATGCTCATTGAGGACGGCGAGATCCGCGGCAAGCGCGGCGAGATGACCATCATTCACACCATGGGCAGTATTGCGCCGCGCCGCGTCATGGCGCTTGGCTGCGGATCCACGTCCGACGCGAACGCCAACGCCATACGCCGCGTGAGCGCGGAAATGGCGCGCCGCGCCCGCGCCAACGGCTATCGGAGAATCGCCGTTGAGCGCCCGGCCGCCGGAATCATCGCAGCGGCGGACGCCGCGCAGGCGGCGGCAGAGGGCGTGATTCTCGGTCTGTATCGGATAACTACGGACGGCGCGAAGAACGATGACGACAACGACCGTGAAATCGAGACGATCACGTACGTCGATGAGGACGGCGGGGCGCAGTCCGATATGGACCGCGGCCTTGACCGCGGCGCGATCATCGCGGAGGCCGTGGCGCTCGCCCGCGATCTGGCCAATGAGCCCGCCAACCGCATGACGCCGTCCATCCTCGCGCAGCGGGCGCGGGAGGCGGCGGAAATGGCCGGCGTGGCGTGCAGCTCCCTCAGCATGGGTGAGATAACGGAGATGGGAATGGGGGGGCTGCTGGGCGTATCGGCAGGCTCCCATCAGCCCCCGGCGTTCATCATCCTTGAGCATCGCGGAGACCCGCAGGGCGCCCG
>JAAXGS010000051.1:0-21824 GCA_012271225.1 Dehalococcoidia bacterium
AGCCTGACGGAGAGCGTCATTGTTCTTGCGTCGTTTGGCATGGTGGCGATGCTGTTGGTGATCTTTGCCAAGCTTGTGCCGCTGGTGCCCGCGTGGGAGCAGAAGGAGGGACAGGTTTTCCGATCCGAGGTGCGGATCGGCGATGCCACCGTGCCCGCCATCGTGCGGGAGTCAGAGGAGCCGCGGGCCTGGTAGGCGCGCAGGGCAGGAGCGAATTCCATGTCAAACCAGAGTATTCTCGGTGTGTACAGTGACGCGGACTCCGCCGCGGAGGGCGCGCGCAACCTGAGAGAGGCCGGCTTCACCGGCGACGACTATGAGGTGATGACGGGCAACCCCTATCCGGAGGGCGCGTTTGGAGAGCACGTCAAGAAGAACAAGCTGTTCCGCTTCTCCCTCTTTGGGGCATTCATTGGCTTCATCACCGCGTTCCTCTTCGTCTTCGGAACGCAAACGGCCTTTCCGCTGGTCACGGGCGGAAAGCCCATCCTGGCCATTCCGGCAAGCATGATCATCATGTATGAGTTCACCCTTCTCATCGCGATGGTCTTCACCGTCATCGGCGTCATCTTTGAGAGCCGCCTGCCGCGCCCCGGCGGCGCGGGCCCGCTCTATGACGCCCGTATCACGCTGGGGTACATCGGCCTGCTGGTGACCGTCGACGAATCCCGCATCTCAAGCGCGCAGCAGGCATTGCAGCAGGGCGGCGCGGCGGACATCATCAACCAGGAGACCGCCGGGTGAATGAGAGCAATGACGCGATCCGATAGACGGGTGCGATGATGCGGACAGGACGACACAGCGTGAAAGGGTGGATGCGGCGTTTGGGCCTGCCGGCGCTCGCCGGGCTGGCCGTCCTGGTGATTGCGCTCACCGGCTGCTCCACCGGCGCGTATCCCGTCGACTACTTCCAGGAGATGCACTACTCGCCCGCCGTGCGCAAACAGGAAGGGCCGTCCATGAGCGTCAGGGCGGGCACGGTGGCCTACCGCAGCGGCGGCGGACCGGAGGAGCAGCTCAACGCGGATCTGCGCCTCGAGCACTATGACCTGATGTCCGATGGGGACATCGATGCCGTTGCATCCGCCCCGATTGTCATCACACCCGAGATCCTCGAGTACGGCGGCTCTGTGTTTGCGCTCAACTGCGCCATGTGCCACGGCGCGGCCGGCGACGGCGAGGGCCTGCTGCAGGTGAAAATCGCCTTTGAAGGCGTGGACGCCAACCCCCCGAAGAACCTGACCGAGGACGATACGCAGGCCCGGACGGACGGCGAACTCTATCGGCTGATCAGCCGGGGCAGCGGTGAGTTCCCCGTGCCCGACTGGGCGGAGACGCCCTCCGCCTATGAGGGGATGACCACCATGCCGCCCTTTGCGCAGCTGCTCTCCCCGGCGGAGCGGTGGATGCTGGTTGCCTACATCCGCACGCTGGACAACTGATTCTCCCTCGTCAACCCGCTCAATACAGCAGCCGGTCTCCGCAGCCGCCGCAGTAGGCGCGCGGCGGGCCGGGGCGGCGGCAGTTGCCGCAGATCATCACGGCATCAGGCGTCACCATGACCCGCGCGCCGCAGGCGTTGCAGTAGTTGTTCACGACCCGCGTCGGGGTTTGGCAGCGCGGGCAGAGAATCAGGGGCACGTTCCGGCGGTAGCGGAACGGAGAGCTGCCCTCCGCGAGCCTGAACTGCCGGTACGCCATCACGCCGCCCACCAGAATGATCAGGACGGCCCACAGCGGCCCGCCCGGAAGATCATTGGACACGTTGTAGAGGCCGTGGAGCAGGGCCGCAAGGGCCAGGCCCCGCCACACAACGGAGACGTCCGCGCCCGCATGCCTCAGTCCCAGCGCATAGCCCCACAGGCTGCCCATAATCAGGTGGCCCACTGTGGACAGCGGCGCGCGGATCAGCATCACCCACGGCCCGTACAGCAGGACGTAGCCCACGTTTTCCAGAGAGGCAAACCCCAGACTGGCCGCCGCGGCAAAGACCAGGCCGTCCATCGGCTGATCGAACCACGGGGAGCGGTAGGCGAACCACCGCACGGCCAGAAACTTGCACGTCTCCTCGACCGGCCCGACGATGCCGAACATCACAAATGCCGTTAAGGTGAGGGGCGCGCCGGGGTAATAGAGATCCTCCAGACCGACGATGCCGTAGATGATGCCCACCGGGATGGTGGACGCCATTCCGAGCGCGAAGCTCCAGACGATGAGGCGGCGCGGGGCGGGATGGTAGCGGCTGACCCGGGTGAAGAACCACAGCCAGAAGAGGCCGGGCGCGAAGGAGACGACGGGGATGACGAGCGCGTTCAAAACGGGCGGCGTTGCCTGCGGACAACCACCGTGTCAGCAATGTCGTCGTGCATGGCCCTCTTGTTCTGCCTGAACGCGGCCATGAGGTAACCGATGCCAAAGAATAGCCCTGACAAGTACGTTGCAAGATAGCGTCCAAAGGCGCGCCAATAGCTGATCCGGCTTCCATTCACATACAGCACTTCAATGCCGACAATCCACTTGCCGACTGTCGCCCCAAAGCGACCTATCATGAAAGTGTCATAGATAGCAAACCCAACACCTCCGTAGAGGTAGTAGATGAGACTGTCTTCCTCGGGTAGCAAAACATCCAGAGCTTCGATCGGAAGGATAAAATCTAGAATCGCAAAGAATAATCCAAGGAGAAGAATCAATACGATGTAGTCGATTATATAAGCAACAAGCCGTATCCAGAATCCCTGATAGGGCGTGCCGGTTGGGCCGATGGACGGGTCATAGACGCCCGTCGTCCTCATGGGCGTCTGCCCCTCAAACGGCAGGCCGCAGTTGACGCAGAACTGTGAATCCGCATCGTTCCGCTGGCTGCAGCGCGGGCATGCCCACCAGGCTCCAACTGACGACGGCGCGCCCGGCGCGAAGTGCGGCGGCTGGGCGGGGCTTGGGGGCGGCGTTTGCGCGGCAGGGGGATTGTATGGCGGCGGCGCGACCGACTCAGGAGCGGGAGGCTTTGGCAGATTGGAGCCCTGACGCTCATACGCGGGAGTCACTGATCGGCCACTGAAGGGATGACCGCACATCACGCAGAATGCTGCGCCGACGGGGTTGACGCGTCCGCATGAGCGGCATTTTGCGTGAATCGTCGTGCCGCACGCGGCGCAGAACAGCCACTCTGAATCGTTCTCATGCCCACAGGCGGGGCAGGGGGTGGTGGCTGAGGGAGGCTGACTTGACATGACGCTCTACTGCGCGGGTGACTCGCTCAGAGCGTAGGTCACATGCGCAATCGGCTTGCGGGGAGCAGCCTCTCATTGTATGGGTCGACGACCAGACGCAAGCCCTCAAGAGCATGCGCGCCCAGCACAGGCTCCGCGTCCTCAGGGCCGAAGATCACTCGAGACGGTGAACTCCGCCCGTTGACGCGGATGATCACATCGCCGATTTCATGCCGCATGACTCGCCCGTCCGCCAACTCAAACAGGTCGCTGTCAACGGGCTGTACATCCAACGCATGGAGCAGGGGCGCGGGCAGTATGGAGTACATCGATCCGGTGTCCACCAGGCTCTCAACCTCGCGCTGCTCTCCGCCCTGAAGGTTGGCGAGCCGAAATGTGACGTTGAACGTTCCCATGGATTCTCTCCCGAGCAGATAGTGTCCTCATAGTATGCGCCTCTGCCGCCACCCCGCGCCACGCGGCTGCTCGGGAGAGAGCATGACGATTGCGCTTGTGGCAGGGCGGGGGGTTTCCTATCGTGGGCGGGTGTCGACGGCCCGCGTCATGCGCGCCCGCAGATCGGCCAGGGCCGGAGAGACCTCACCTGAGGCGCGGGTCACATGCGCAATCGGCTTGCGTGGAGCAGCCTCTCACCGTATGGGTCTACGATCATGCGCAAGCCTTCAAGCGCATGCGCGCCCAATACTGGCTCCGCCCCTTCAGGGCCAAAGACGACGTTCGTGAGGCCGTTGCGGCCATTAATGGTCACGATTGCCCCGCCGATTTCCTGACGGACGACTCGCCCGTCCGCCAGTTCAAACATGTCGCTGTCAAACGGCTGTATGCCCAGTTCATGGAGCAGGGGCGCGGGCAGTATGGAGTACGTCGATCCGGTGTCCACCAGACCCTCAACCTCGCGCTGCTCTCCGCCCTGAAGGTTGGCGAGCCGAAATGTGACGCTGAACGTTCCCATGGATTCTCTCCCGAGCAGAAATTGCCCCTATAGTATGCGCCTGTGCCGCCACCCCGCGCCACGTGGCCGCTCCGGAGAGAGCGTGACGATTGCGCTTGTGGCGGGGCGGGGTTTGCTATCGCGGGCGGGCCGCGACGGCCCGCGTCATGCGCGCCCGCAGATCAGCCAGAGGCGAAGAGACCTCCACCGGATACGCTGCCGCGCCCCTGAGCGCCTTGACCGTCTCCGGCAGGTTGGCAAACCCCCTCTGAAAGAGGGCGCGGGATTCATTTAGCGAGGGATCGCGGCGCATCCGGCGGCCGTCCTGCATGACCTGTTGCAGAAGCGGCGCTCCGCCGACGGGCGGCGGCTCATCCGCAAGGGTGACCACGTCACCGGAGTAGCGGCCATCGTCAGTGCTGCGGCGGTACACCTGCTTGCGCCCCGGCAGTGTCTCCTTGCCGGTGCTCAGCTTGAAGACGGGCGCGTCCGCGTACTCCACAAGCTTGTACACCGCGTCCGTCCAGGGGGCGTCCGCGGATGAGCCGATCTTGGTGCCGACGCCAAAGCCGTTGATCGGCGCGTCCGCGCGGACGAGCTCATCGATGGCGAACTCATCAAGCTCCCCGCTGATGACAATGCCAACGTCCTCCAGAAGCGCCTCATCCAGCATGGCGCGGACGCGGCGTGACAGGCTCAACACGTCGCCGCTGTCCAGCCTGACGGCGGCGAGCCGATGCCCCCGCTCTCTCAGTTCCTGGGCGACGGTTATCGCGTTGCGCGCGCCCTCGATGACGTCATAGGTGTCGATCAGGAGAATGGCGGTATCCGGAAAGGAGCGGGCATAGGCCCGGAAGGCGTCGATCTCGCTGGGAAAGGCGCCGATGAATGAGTGCGCCATTGTCCCCGCGGGCGTGATGCCGTGCCGCGCCGCGGCCAGCACGTTTCCGGTGGCCGCAAAGCCCGCCATATAGCCAACGCGGGCCATCTGATCGGCGGCGTCAAGGCCCGGAGTGCGGCGCGCGCCGAACTCCGTCACGGGCCGGCCCTGCGCCGCATACGCCGCGCGGGCCGCCTTGGTCGCCAGCATGGTCTGCAAATTGACGCGATTCAGGACGTAGTTCTCGAGAATCTGTCCCTCGATGACGGGGGCGGTGATCTCCAGCACGGGCTCATTCGCAAAGAAGATCGTGCCCTCCGCCATTGCGCGCACGGTCCCCTGAAAGCGCAGCCGGGAGAGAAAGCGCAGAAAGTCCTCATCAAAACGGCCGAGGGAACGTAGATAGTCGATGTCCGCATCCGTGAAGCGCAGCTGCTCAAGGTAGGTGAGGATGTCATGGATGCCCGCAAAGACGAGATAGGAGCGGTCCTGCGGATACCGCCGAATGAACAGGCTGAACGTTGCCTCATCCGTATGGCCGCTCTGCCAATAGGCCTGCGCCATTGTCAGCTCATAGAGAGCCGTGAACAGCGCCAGGGACAGACCGTTGGCGTCCGCGGCCTGCGGCGTCTCAGCGGCGTCCTGTGATTGTGCGTTCATCATCACACGCGCCGCCCAATTATCCGTGTCCGCTATATGCTCTGCATCCGTCACCGGCTGTTTGGAGAACGGTCAGGCTATCCGTAGAATGGAGTTGGGCGCGCGGGGCGGCTGCGGCTACGGTTCCGCGTCCGGTTCCGCCAGCGCCCCGAAGTACACCAGCGAGTTGAATGAGACGAGGATCGTGAAACCGATGAGGAACCCCGTGACGACGTCCGCTCCCGTCTCCAGCGAGCCGTACAGATAGTGTCTGATCATGACCGTCGCCAGCAGCGTTCCCGCCAGAATCGTCACGTTGGCCGTGAGCAGCCGCAGCTTGGCCTCCAGCGTGGGGATGAAGAAGCGGTACATCGAGTAGAGCAGATTCACTCGAGCAGACCTCACCGAAATTAGGGCGCATCACACTGTGGATTGTGGAGACAATGATACGCGCGCCGCGAGAATGCGGTCAAGGCGGCGCGTGCGCGCAGCGGCGGATGGTCACGGTCGGCGGGCGATAGCCGCCGCGGTTGCCATCGTCCTTGCCGCGGCGATCATCCTGACCGCCGCGTGCGGAGACGACGCGCCGCCTGCGGCCACCCCCAACCCCGGGGAAACAACGACGCAGCCGGACGGAGTCCCGTTCATCGTCGCCACATCCACCGCCACGGCACAGCCCTCGCCCACCGCGGACGCCGCATCCCCCCGCCCCAGTCGCAGTCAACCGATCCCGCTGAATGACGCGGAGCTCCGGGAGGCGTTGACGCGCGTCCTCTATGAGCAGCCTGAGGAATCGACGGATGCCGCCATGGACGGCTTTCTGGCCCCCGGCCTCGACGCAATCCGCCTCTCACGGGACCCGGGCAACGCGCCGTTTCTTGTCGACATGCTCGGCGTCCCGCCGTACGGGGCACTGTACCGGAGGCACATCGGCGATACCCTGCGCGACCTCACCGGGGAGGAGCAGCTGGGCACGGACTGGTTCGAGTGGATTCAGTGGGTATCGGAGCACCCGGAGCACGGCGTTCCGCCGACCTACCTCTGGTGGAAGGGGGAATTGCTGAGCACCGTCGATCCCCGTTTCCGCGAGTTCCTGCCTGCGGAGGGCGCGCCGCACACAATCCGGCCGGAGGAGATCGTGTGGGGCGGCGTTCGCGTCAACGGCATTCCGTCACTCGATGATCCGGAAGTCATTGAGGCGCACGCCGCCCGGTATCTGGAGCACGATGAGCAGGTGTTCGGCGTCTTCCTGAACGGGGAGGCGCGCGCCTATCCGCTGCGAATCATGAACTGGCATGAGATGACGAATGACGCGGTCGGGGACGTTCCGTTCTCCCTGGCATACTGCACGCTGTGCGGCTCCGGCATCCTCTTCGATACCCGCCGGACGGACGGACTGGCGCCGTACCGGTTCCACACATCCGGCCTCCTCTACCGCTCGAACAAGCTCATGTATGACGCTGACACACGCAGCCTGTGGAATCAGTTCACCGGCCGGCCCGTCGTTGGAGAGCTCGTCGACGCGGGCATCGCGCTGCCGATTCTGCCGCTCACACTGACCACATGGGGCGAGTGGGCAGCGCAGCATCCGGACACCACGGTGCTCTCACTGAATACGGGGCATGAGCGTCCGTACAACAAGCCGGGCACGCCCGGCGCGGCCTACTACGACTACTTTGCCAGCCCCAGCCTGATGTTCCCCGGTGGCCCGCGCACGGGAGAGGACGCGCTCCGTCCAAAATCGCAGGTCTTTGTGGTGGTGACGGACACCGGTGAGAGCACAGCGTATCCCCTGGATGTCCTGAGAGACGCCCCCGTCCTCAATGACACAATCGGCTGGACCAGCGTTGTGGTCGTGACGGATGCGAGTGGGGGGGCGCAGGCGTACGCCCGCGCGGATCACACATTTTTGAGCGGCGGCGCGGACGAAATCATTGATGAGCGGGGCCGGGCATGGGCGGCAACAGCGGATGGGCTGTCCGGCCCGGACGGAGAATTGGCCGCGCGCCTCCCCGGCCACGTGGCGTTCTGGTTCGCTTATGCGTCCTTCAGGCCGGACGGCCGGCTGTACGTGGACAGCCCTTAGCTCTGTTCAGAGCCGATGCGCGGATTGCTGGGCTATGGGGCGGCCGGGACCCCGCCGCCTCTCTCGGACTCCGTGAGCGCGGCGGTGATTTCCTCCCGAACGCCATCGTCGCGCTCACGTGTCAGCGCTGCCCGGAGAGCCGCCGCCGCGTCGGCCGTGCCGATGCGCCCCAGCGCCCACGCCGCATGGCCGCGCACCACAGGGGCATCATCGTCCTGGAGAACGCGCGCCAACGGGCTGACCGTCGCGGGATCGGCGATGTTGCCAAGCGCCACGCAGACGTTGCGGCGCATTCCGTCCGGTTTCGCGCGCAGCACGGCGCTCTGCCGGAATCGTTCACGGAACTCCCCGTCCGTGAGCAGCAGCAGCTCCACAAGCTCTGGCCGGGCGCGGTTCTCCGCGTCCCGCGTCAACTCCGCGTACGCTGCGCCAACCCGCGCCTTGCGATTCACCGGGCAGACGTCCTGACACACATCGCACCCGAAAATCCAGTCACCGATGAGGGGCCGCAGCTCACGTGGAATGCCGCCGCGATTCTCAATGGTCAGGTAGGAGATGCACCGGCGGTTATCCAGCACATAGGGCGCGACGATTGCGCCGGTGGGGCAGGCGTCAATGCACATGCGGCATGCTCCGCAGGTCTTTTGGAGCGGCGTGTCCGGGATGAGAGTGAGCGTGGTGATGACCTGCGCCAGCAGCATCCACGATCCCTGCGGCGTCAGGATGTTTGTGTTCTTGCCGAACCAGCCGACGCCCGCCCGTTCCGCAACGGCGCGATCCAGCATCGGCCCCGTGTCCGTGTACCAGCGTGTCCGGATGTCCGGCTCTCCGGTGACGCTCGGCAGGGCCTCGATGAACGATCGCACGCGGCGCGCGAATATGCGGTGATAATCCTCGCCCCATGCGTACCGCGCGATGCGGCCGCGCGGCGGCGCGGCATCGTCCGCGGCGTCCCCGGCGCTTTCGTAGTGGTAGCTCAGCGCGAGGGAGATGATGGACCGCGCGCCGGGCAGCAGGTTGAGCGGGTCCATGCCCCGCGCGACGCGGCTCTCCGTGAACCAGGGGAGACCGTCCATCAGGCCTTCGGATACGCGCTCACGCGCCGCCTCCCCCCGATTGCGGAACACATCCGCTGAGGTGATGCCGACCACGTCAAAGCCGGAACGGGCCGCGGCGTCCTTGACGGCCTGCGTCAGACCCTCGGTGGGATTGCTACTATTCATATGTGGCTGCCCTATTCACTGTTCACATGGAGCCTTCGCGCGCGCATCCGGGGTTCCGGAGGTTGCCGTGATTCCCATCGACTCCGACGCCCGTATCTTTCTGGTCAACGTTGGCGTCAACGCCTCGCACGGGGCGCTCCGCAGCCCCGTTTTCCCGGACGGAACCTTTGAGTTCCTGCCCATTCCGGAGGAACGGCGATGGTGGTCGCCAACATTGCCAGCCTACCCCAAGCTTGCGTCCTACAACGATCCCGATGAGACCCTTGCACAGTATGCGCCCGTCTCCCGATGGAATGACCGACTGCATGACGATCCGGAGTTCCGCACGTTTACCTACGGGGACAACCCGCGGACGGCCGCCCGCGCCGCCGGCCTGACGCAGTGCGGCCCGGGCGACTATCTCTTCTTCCTGGCGCGGCTTGTTCAGCGGGACGGCGCGGCGGGGTTCTATCTGATTGGCTTCTTCCGTATAGCGGATCTGTTGCGGGACGTGCAGGAGTTCCCAACGGGAAGGGACTTTCAGGTTTTTGGCGCGAACGCCCACATTCGTCGAGCGGCGTATCACCCGCGCGCCCTGAACCGCTTCTGGGTCTGGAAGGGAGACCCGGATGTCTCTCTGCGTTTGCCCCGCGCTGTGCCCGTCACGCGCTCCCTCGCAGAGGCAACGCTTCTCGATGCGCGGGGACGCCCGTGGTCGTGGGGAGGTGGACGCTCCGAACTGCAGACGATCGGCTCCTACACCCGATCCGCGCGGCTGGTGATTGACCCTGCGGCGCCGGGTGGGCGCGAGCGAGCGCGTCGTCTCTGGGAGGCCGTCTCTGCACGGAATCCGGAGATCGTTGTCGCACAGGATGCGTGACGCAGGGCGGACAGGGGGCTGTCGGCTGAGCAGATGGGTTTGTCACATGGAGACAACGCTGCGCAATGGGATGACCGGCGGCGCGCGCCTATACTGAACATGTTGTGCCGACCATGAGTGCATTTCCGCCCTTCACCGTCCGCGCCCCGGCATCGACGGCCAACTTGGGCTCCGCCTTTGACGCCGTCGGCATGGCGCTTGACCTGTGGCTGACAGTGCGCGTCGAGTCTGCCGCCGAAAACCGCATCGATCTTCTCGGCGAGGGCGCTGACAGTCTCGGCGGCGCGGCGGAGGATAATCTCATCTTTCGCGCCGCGGCGCGCGGCGCGTCACGGCTGCGCGTGGAGCTGCCGCCCGTCCGCGTTACTGCGAAGAACGACATCCCGTTGGCGCGGGGGCTTGGAAGCAGCGCCGCGGCCACCGCTGCCGGGCTCCTGATTGCCGCCGCTCTTGCCCGAAAGAACGCGCGGCCGGAGGAGATGCTGCAGGACGCGGCGGAACTGGAGGGACATCCGGACAACGTTGCTCCGGCGCTTCTCGGCGGCGTCTGTCTGGCGGTTGCCCGGGATGATGCCCCGCCGATTGCGCGCGCCCTGTCCTTTCCGCATGACCTGGCCTGTGTCGCCTTTGTGCCGGATGCGGTGTTGTCCACAACGCAGGCGCGGTCCGCCCTGCCGAGTCAGGTTCCGCTGCGTGATGCGTCTTTCAACGTGACGAGGGCGGCGCTCCTGATTCAGGCATTTATGACTGGTGAGTGGGTCGATCTTGGGCTTGCCACGGAGGACCGGCTGCACCAGCCCTACCGCGCTCCGCTGGTTCCCGGCCTCTCACCGCTGTCACAGGCGGCGCGGGCGGCGGGGGCGTACGCGGCGTTTCTCTCCGGCGCCGGGCCCACCGTCATGTCGCTGACGGCGCCATCCCGGGCGGACGCCGTCGCCGCTGCCATGAGTGAGTCCGCCCGATCCCTGGACATTGCGGGACGCGCGCTTGTCCTGGCGCCGTCTGAGCGCGGCGCGCATATCGTGACGGAGCGCTAGATTCGATGCTGCGAGTTCAGAAATACGGCGGCAGTTCGGTCGCGTCCGCGGACCACATTCGGCGCGTCGCCGCGCGCATCGCCCGTGAGCGGCGGGCCGGCCATGATCTGGTGGTGGTCGTCTCGGCCATGGGACAGACGACGGATCAGCTCATTGAGCTCAGCCGCAGCATCTCCCGAAACCCCGCCCCCCGTGAGATGGATCTGCTTCTCTCGACAGGAGAGCTTGTCTCCGGCGCGCTGTTGGCCATGGCGCTGCGTGAGCACGGGCTGGGCGCGGTCAGCCTCAGCGGCTTTCAGGCCGGCATCCGCACGGACACGGACTTCTCCCGCGCGCGGATCACGCAGATCGAGCCGGGCCGGCTGCATGATGAGATCGGGCGTGGAAACATTGTCATCGTCGCGGGGTTTCAGGGAACGACGGATGATCTGGAGGTGACAACGCTTGGGCGCGGCGGATCGGACACAACGGCCGTCGCTCTCGCCGCCGCGCTGCGGGCGCCGGTGTGTGAGATCTACACGGACGTTGATGGCGTCCACACGGCTGATCCGCGCATTGTGCCCGCCGCCCGCCGCCTGATTGATATTTCCTATGAGGAGATGCTGGAGATGGCGAGCGAGGGCGCGAAGGTCATGCACAACCGGGCGGTCGAGCTTGGCTGGGTCTATGATGTGCCCATCCTTGTCGCCTCAAGCCTGACGGACGATTCCGGCGGCACGCGCATTCACGGGGGGACGCTGATGGAGAATCGGAACAAGGTTCGCGGCATTGCGCATGACGCGGGCATTGCGCGGGTCACGCTGCTTGGGGTGCCGGACCGGCCCGGCATCGCCGCGCAGGTGTTCTCGCCCCTTGCCGATGCCGGCATCAGTGTCGACATCATCGTTCAGAACGCGGGCCGGCATGGCATGAGCGATGTCTCCTTCACCGTGACGCGGGCAGACCTGCCGGCGACCCTGGAGCGGATGCGCGCGATTCGTGAGGACATCGGCGCGGCGGACGTGACGGCGGATGACAATTTGGCGAAGGTCAGCATCATCGGCGCGGGGCTGACGAACGCGCCCGGCTACGCGGGCGCGATGTTCCGCGCCCTGCGTGACGCCGCCATCAACATCGAGATGATCACGACGGCTGAGATCAGCCTCACCTGCGTGGTGCATCAGGATCGGGTGGATGACGCCGTCCGCGCCCTGCACCGCGCGTTCAGCCTTGAAACGCCGGACGATATGCCGCGCTAGCCTGACGCGAGGCGTCCATGACCGAACAGGCAGCGCCCTCACTGTCCGTCATCGTGCCCGCCTACAACGAGGAGGCGCGGCTGCCCGCGGCTCTCGAGACGCTGACGCGGTACCTGGATGAGGCCTTCCCAGACGCGGAGCTCGTGATCGTGAGCGACGGCAGCACGGATGCGACGGAGTCCATCACGCGCGACGCCATGCTCCGCGCACCCCGCGTCCGGTTGCTCTCCCTGCCGCATCGCGGGAAGGGGCACGCGGTGCGGCAGGGGATGCTGGCGGCCAAAGGCGCGATTCGGCTGTTCATGGATGTCGACCTGGCCGTTCCGCCGGAGACCATCGCGCAATTCGTGCAGGATGCGCAGGACGCGGACGCCGTCATCGGGTCCCGATCCGCGCCCGGGGCGGAGCGCAGCGGCGAGCCGCTGACGCGGCGCATCGGCGGGCGGGTGATCAACCGCCTGACGCGCATGATCCTGGGACTGGCCATCACGGATACGCAGTGCGGATTCAAGGCGTTTCGGGCGGAGGCGGCGGAGCGGCTGTTCCGGGCGCAGCGGTCAGACGGGTTCGCATTTGACGCGGAGGTGCTGTTTCTGGCGCGGCGATGGCATATGCGCGTGATTGAAAAGCCCGTGAAATGGCGCTACGGAGAGATGAGCACCGTGCGCTTCAGGCATGGGTTTCAGACGCTTGCGGAGGTCATCGCCGTGCGGCTGCGGGGCTCACGCGGCCAAGGCCGATAGCGGCTCTCGCCGGGTCTTGACAGATAACGGAAAATAGATTTTAGACCGAGTTTGAAGTACTGCAGCTCCGTCAGCGCGGGGAGGGCTGCAGGACTGTGCGCCGTCTCCTGAACCGGAGAGGCGGCGCGCCGGGCGGGCTCCGTGTATGAGAGAACCCGTATGCCGGGCGGTCATGAGCGCCCCGTGCACAGAACGGGAAGACGTTTGCAGCACGTGAGGCAGGGCAGCCATGACAGCCACACACATCGGAGAACACGCGCGCGTCCGTGAGATCAGGCTCCATGCGGAAACGGCGGTTGCCGCTGCGCTCAATCAGGATTGGGCGCAGGCCATCGCCGCCAACAGGGCCATCCTGCGGCTCACCCAGGACAACGTTGAGGCTCTGAACCGCCTCGCCAAGGCCCTGATGGAGCTTGGCGAACTCATACAGGCTCAGAACGCCGTCGACTGCGCCCTGCAGATTGATCCCGCTAACACCATCTCACGCCGCAACCGGGACCGACTTGAGCGCGCGCGTGCCGCCGCGGAGGGCGGGATGGCGGGAGTCGGCGCATCGGGGAATGTGTCAACGAACGGCGCAACAGGTGACGGCAGAGGCGAGGGCGCGCTGCGCGCGGCGGCCGCGGACGCTGCTGCGGGGCTTCATGGCGCCGATGTTGAGGCACGTGTTGGGCAGCCGGCCGGCAGCGCCTACTCCGGCCATCTCCTGATGAGTGAAACGGGCAAAACTGTGATTGCCAGCCTCATCGATGCGGCGGATCGGGCCGTGATCGGGCGTCTGAGCGGCGGCGAGGCGCTCACACTCGCCCGCGCCGGGAACAGGGTATTCGCGCTGTCCTGCCGCGGCGCAGTTATCGGGCGTGTGCATCCCCTCCTTGCGCAGCGAATGTGCGCGCTCATGGACATTGGATATCGGTATGAGGCCGCCTTTCTGCGTGATCATCCTGTGGACGGCGTCCATATCGTTATCGGCGAGGTCTACAGGCACCCGTCCCAGGCCGGGCGGCCCTCCTTCCCTCCCGTCCATTCGGAAGACGGCTTCCGTGGATATGTCCGCAACACCCATGATCTTGTCAGTCATGGCCTTGGCGGCCCGCCGGCGCGCGACCCATCCGAAGACGATGACGAGCCGCCGGAGGTTGAGGCGCTGATCCGCGCGCATGATCGCGGAGAATTGGGTCATCAGTCACGCGGCGCGGCAGGAGACGGCCTGGGCTAGGCCCGATACGCTCTCCGGCATTTCTGATCGCTGCTCAGTTTCTGGCCACACGGCCGGAAACCGGTCTTTCAGTGCATGCCCCCTGCGCTCTGGAAAGCTGGAATTGCGCGAACGTGCGTGCTAGACTTCACGTAACACGCGTCTGGTGACGTGGGTAGTGACGTCTGAACCGGAAAGGACTCCAATTTGGAAATCATCATTGGTCTTGCAGGTGGAGCAATCGTTGTGGGGTTGGCGGCATGGCTGGTTCAGGAATTCAGGTGGCGGCAGAAGAACGCCGAGCTACGGGGTCAACTCACGCGGGCGCAGGACGCGGAACGGTTGATGCAGGCTGCGGAGCAGCGCATGGGCACGGCATTCCAGGCTGCCGCGGCGCCCGTCATGAAGCAGAATATGGAGCAGTTTCTCGTTTCCGCCAACGACAATTTCAGCCAGAGCCGAAAGTCGTTTGAGGAGCTGGTGAAGCCCCTGCGGGAGAACTACGAGCGGCTGAACCCCAACATTGAATCGCTGATGCGCCAGAACGTCACGATCACGGAGACGACACAGGGATTGCGAGACGCGCTGCGGGACAGTAGGCGGGTGGGTTCCTGGGGTGAAATTCAACTCCGCAGAATTGTCGAGATCGCCGGAATGGTCGGCTATTGCGATTTTGCTGAGCAGGAGTCCGTAGCAGGCTCCGGCGAACGGCCGGATGTCACAGTGCGGCTGCCTGAGGGACGCACGATCGTGATTGACTCGAAGGCCAGCACGGCTGCGTATTTGGATGCGCAGGAGGCGGAGGACGAGCAGGCGGCCGCCGCGGCCTTGACTCGCCACGCCCAGGCGCTCCGCGGTCAGGTGGATAACCTTGCCAAAAAGGACTATGGCAGCGGTGTGGACGGCTCACTCGACTTTGTCGTGATGTTCGTGCCGGGTGACCAGTTTCTTGCGGCCGCGCTGCAGGCCCGGAGCGATCTGGTTGAATACGCCATGAACAGGCGCATTGCCATCGCAACGCCAAGTTCGCTGATCGCTCTCCTCTGGGCCGTTGCGAATGGCTGGGAACGGCAACACCTTGCTGAAAACGCGGAGGAGATTCGCAAGGCGGGCGTTGAGATGCACAATCGCCTCCAGGTGTTCATGGGCCACTACAAGAGAGCCGGCGAGCAGTTGGGGCGCGCCGCCCAGTCTTTCAATTCGTCGATCGGCTCCTTTGACCGCAACGTCATGCCGCAGGCGCGCCGCTTTGAGGAATTGCCAGGTGTCACCGCAGGCACTGACGCTCTCCCCGCTCCCATTGAGGTCGAGGTTCGTGAATCGACTTATGGCATCGCTGACGGCTATGAGGGAGCCGCCGAGCCTGAGGCAAACACCTAAAGTCCGACGAATGGCCGTGCTACGCTTGTGGTGGCATGGTTCAGATTGGAAGTCATTCTCAGGTGGCGGCGGTGGACGGCGCAGAGGCCGTCGACAGCGTTAAGCCCGTCGTTGCGCGGGGTCTCATCAAGACCTTTGGGGACCTGGTGGCCGTCCGGGGTATCGATTTTGAAGTGCGGCACGGGGAGTGCTTCGGCTTTCTCGGCCCCAACGGAGCGGGCAAGACCAGCACCATGCGCATGATCGCCTGCGCCTCTCCCGTCACCGCCGGAACACTGTCCGTGAACGGTCTGCCCGTGCAGACGCAGCCGCAGCGCATCAAGGCCAACATCGGGATCGTGCCGCAGGGCGACAACCTGGATGATGAGCTGTCCGTCGTCGACAATCTGCGGCTGTATGCAGGCTATTTCGGCATTCGCGGGCCGGACGCGATGTCCCGCGCGGTGAGCGCGCTGGAGCTGTTTCAGCTGGCAGACCGCGCGCGCTCACGCGTGGATGAGCTCTCCGGCGGCATGAAGCGCCGTCTGCTCATTGCGCGGGGACTCATCAACGATCCGGCGATCATTGTCCTGGATGAGCCGACAACAGGCCTTGACCCGCAGGCCCGGCATCTGGTGTGGCGGACTCTGCGCCGCCTGAAGGATCGCGGCGTGACCATGCTCCTGACGACACACTACATGGATGAGGCGGCGGAGCTGTGCGACCGTCTGATTGTGATGCACGAGGGCCGCATTCTGGCCGAGGGCGCGCCGGCGGAGTTGATTCGGAGCGTCGCGGGGGAGACCGTGGTTGAGGCGCAATCCATGGACGAGGACGCGCTCACCCGCGCGGCGAATTACCTGCGGGAGAGCGGCGCGGAGACGGAGCAGACGCCGGACACCGTCCACGCATTCGGCCTGTCCGGGATCGATCTGCAAGCCCCGGCCCTGCGGGACGCCCATGCCCGCACCCGCCCGGCCAACCTGGAGGACGTGTTTCTCCGGCTCACGGGCCGCGGGCTGGATGAGTGATCGGAATGGCGTGATGCTCATCACGACTCAGAGAATCCCGTTCGCCGTGCGCGTCTGGCGCCGCAACTGGACCGTGTTCAAAAGATTTGCCATGGCCGAGGTGGGGCCGCTGTTCGTCGAGCCGCTTGTCGTGCTCGGCGCGATGGGCCTGGGGCTGGGCGCGTACGTCTCGCTGGGCGGCGAGGTCAGCTATCTTGAGTTCATCGGGCCCGGCATCATCGGCGGGTATTCCCTCTTTGCCGCGTTCTTTGAGTGCACCTACGGCTCCTACACGCGCATGGCGATCCGCGGCCTGTATGAGGCGATGATCGCAACGCCGCTGTCTATCGAGGACGTCATCACCGGGGAGGTTCTCTGGGGCGCGACCCGTTCCTTCTTCAGCGCCACCGTGATTCTCTTTGTTCTGGCCATCATCGGCTTCGTGGACTCTCCTTTCGCCCTGCTCATCCCGCCGCTTGCGTTCTTCGCGGGCATCCTGTTCTCCGCCATGGCGCTCCTGGTCACCGCGCATGCCCCGTCCTTCTGGACGTTCAACTACGCAATCACGCTGGGCGTCATGCCCATGTACTTCTTTGGCGGCGTCTTCTTCCCGCTGGAACGGTACCCTGACGTGGTTCGGGAGGTTGCCTGGGCCATCCCGCTGACGCCGTATGTGCACGTTGTGCGGGAACTCGTCACGGGGAATCTGACGATGACGAGCGTGTGGGCGCTGCTGTACCTGCTGGCCCTGACAGGGGTGTTCTACGTGCTGGCCGTCGCGCGGATGCGGTCACGACTGATTCGCTAACGCCCGACGCTCACGGCTGTCCATAGGGCCGCGGTCCGCTCGCCTGCTCAATCTCATAGATCACGCGTGTCTGACGGTCAAAGGTCGCCTTGACCCACATCCCCTCCCGCATCCAGTCATAGCCGCCGCGCCGGATGGGGCGCGGGTCCAGCCGGTAGCGGATGCCGCTGATGATGACCACAAAGACGGAGTTGTAGCGCGGCTTGGACCACGCGCCTGATCCGGACCCCTCAATCTCGATGTCCTCCACGGCCATGCGCTCGATGCGCCCCTCCAGGTGGGCCGGCTCAAGCAGCGGCGGGACCGGGAGCGGCGTGGGGGGAACCTCCGGGCGCGTGCGTCGAAACAGGATGAACAGGCCCACCGTAAACAGGATGGGGAGGCCGATGAGCAGCAGGATATACAGCTGCCCGGCGAGGATCACGATGAACAGGCAGAAGATGATGATCGTTGAGATCACATAGGAGCGGAATCTGGGGTCCATCTCACCGGTCTTCCCGCGCCTGTTTGGCGGACGAACGCCGCCGTGCCCGCGCTATAGTTGCAGCAATGCATGACTCCGGCGTTTCCGCGGGCGCGTCGCGCGCCTCCGGTCCGTACCGTTTCGTCATTTACGCCCTCATCGTTCTGATGAACTTCACGCTGGGGGTCACCTTTCTTGCCCCGGCGTCCCTCCTGCCGCTGATCACGGATTCCTATGATCTGACGCGGTCCGAGGGGGGATTTGTGGTCACCAGCGTCACGTTGGTGTTCACCGTTGCCAGCCTGCCCGCCGCGATTATTGTCGCACGGTGGAACATTCGGGCAGTGTACGGCATTGGCTGGGCGCTGATGGGCGTCGCCGTCCTGACGCCATTCTTTACCGGGTTCTGGCCGCTGATCGCCCTGAGAGCCGTGCAGGGGCTGGGCGCGTCCGCGCTCACCCCGCTGACGGCGGCGATCATCATGCGCTGGGCGCCGGAGCGGGAGGTGCCCATTGTCAACGCCGTCAGCCTTGCCTTTCTCACCGTTGGCCTCGGCGCGGCCCAGAATCTCGGTCCCCTGCTCGCCGAGTGGTCGAGCTGGGAATGGGCGATCGGCATTGAGGGTCTGCTGGCCCTGGCAGGAGCGCTGCTGTGGCTCATCCTCTGGCGTGAGCGTAAGACGCCCGCCCGGCCCTTCACGGAGCCGGTGACCATGGCGGCGATCATGACCGTTTTCCGTCGGCGGGAGACGTGGCTGTTGGCGTTCGCCGTGGTGGGCCCGTGGGCGCAGTTCATCACGCTGAGCACGTGGCTGCCCACCTACTATGAGGAGGTGCGGGGGTTGAGCCTTGGCGTGGCGGGATTCACGGCGGCCGTCTTTGCCTTTGCCGGCATTCCCGCCAACATCCTGGGCGGGCTGATTGCCGCGCGCACGGGCCGGCGGCGGCCCATACTCATGTGGTCCGGCCTGCTCATCGGCGCGGCGGGGATGACGGCCGTCTTCGCGCCGGCCGGCCTGCTGCTCTATCTGGCGGTGATCGCGGCCGGCTTCGCGCAATGGCTGTATGAGCCCTCGCTGTTCACGGTGCCGATTGAGCTGCCGGGCTCCTCGCCGGAGCGGGCGGGCGCCATCTGGGCGGCGATTCTGACCACCGGCAACGGATCCAGTTTCATCGCGCCGATTCTGGCCGGGGCGATCACCGACTACACGGGCAGCTTCATCCCCGGGTTCCTGACGATTGCGGCGCTGTCCTTCACCATGTTCTTCGCGGCGCTGCTGCTTCCGGAAACCGGGCCGGGGAGGCTCAACGCGCCGCCACGCGCGCCCACGTAGCCCGTCACAAGTGAGTTGAGCGGCCCCCCGATGGACGCGCCGCCGCGCGCGCATGGCCGTGACATCGATGCTGGGCGTAGCGGCGACCGTCGCGCATCTGTGCGCATAGCCGCACAATCAACGGTCAAAAATTCCCGCAGTGCTACACTGCAAACGGTCGCGCGTTCCCCGGCAGGAGTTCTCGTGGAGTTCACCGCATGACGTCCTCATCATCGTCCCGTTCGGCGCTGCTGGGGCCAACGCCTGCGGCGCGGCTGTATTTTCAGCAGTTCCTGGGCGAGCGGGCAACGCTGACCGATCACGATGCCCGCATTGTGGCCGCCATTGAGCCGCTGGAGCGGGACGGGCTGTTTGCGCTGGGCGCTGCGATCTACACGGCCATTGCCGCAGGGGACGGGCCGCTGGCGCGCGATGCCGCGCCCGCCGCGCTGCCCGCGGAGCTTGACGGCACGGGGCTGCGCACCGCGCTCTACATCTGCCTTGTCAATGCCGTGGCCCGGGAGCTGGAGATTGAGACGCCGATCGAGGCGCGGGCGGCGCAGGACGTCGCCATTGAGGAGACAGTCCTTCCCCCCCTGGCGCATGATCACCTTGTTCTCGCCGCCCGTTTCTCGCTGGATACCATACAGCCGCCAAAGCCGCCGGACGCCTTTGGCGGCCTCGTCGACCTGACAACGGAACGTCTGGCATCGCTGGTTGAACTTGCCTCACAGGCCATGATGGGGGCGGACGTCGACCCGTTTGAGACGTTTGAGCACCGCGACTGTGAGAAATGCGGACATCTCCTGCAGCTGCACGTTGGCTTTGAGAGCTGGGAGGACGTGCAGGCTGAGCATGACCGGTGGTGCCCGGGGCACCGCGAGTCCTGAACCGCCGCGCCGATGTCGCAGTCCCCTGATGTTCGCGTCACGGCCCTGATACTGGGGCAGGACTCATTCCGTGATGAGCGCGGTCGCGCGCACGTCATCGGCATCTTTGACACCGTGGGCGCGCAGCAGTTCCCGATGGCGTTTCAGTTCTCCATCTACTGCCGCCTGCACGGTGAGGGCTCGCATGAGTTGGTGCTGCGCGTGCTGGACCCGCGCGAAATGGAAATTGTCCGCAGTGAGCCCATCACGGCCCACCTGCTGCCGATTCAGGGGCATCAATTCTTCATGAGCATCGGCATACAGGCGGAGACGGACGGACTGTTCCGTGTGCAGGCGCTTGTCGATGGCCGCGTGGAGCAGGAGGCGCCGCTGCTTGTGGAGCCGGGGCAGGATGAATGGCATCACGCCCCGCCGGATATCCACCAGCCGTCCCCCTAGCCCGGCGACGCCCCGGAACGGTAACGGAGAGCGCCAATGATCGGGATTGACACCGGCGGCACGTTCACGGATCTCATTCGCATCAATGAAACCGGCGCGGTCCGGATGATCAAGGTTCCGTCCACGCCCTCGGACCCCGCCCGGTCATTCCTGGACGGTCTGAGCGAGATCAGCGGGCCCGGCGCTGTCGATGACATCGTTCACGGTTGCACCGTCGGCACGAATGCAGTTCTTGAGCGGCACGGCGCGCGAACGGCGCTGGTGACGACAAAAGGCATGGCGGATGTCATCGAGATCGGGCGGCAGGCCCGGCGAGAGCTGTATACCCTGACCGTCAGCCGCCCGCCCCCGCTTGTTCCCCGTGAACTCCGCTTTGAAGTGGATGAGCGCGTGACGGCGGAGGGCGATGTCCTGCGCGCGCCGGATGAGCGGGAGCTTGATCTGCTTGCGGAGGCCGTCGCCGAGGCCGGAGTGGAATCCGTCGCTGTGATTCTGCTCTTTTCATTCCTGCGGCAGGAGCATGAGCAACGGGTGCGTGAGGCATTGCGGTGGCGGCTGCCCGCCGAAACGCCGATCTCCCTCTCAAGCGAGGTCGCGCCGGAGTTCCGGGAGTTTGAGCGAACCACGACAACCGTGCTGAATGCGTACATCGCGCCCGTGATGGGGGCATATCTGACCCGCATCGATGAGGCCGTGCCGTCCGCCGTGCGCATCATGTCGTCAACGGGCGGGAGCATGACAATTGGGCAGGCGCGGTCATTCCCGGCGCAGACGGTGCTCAGCGGGCCGGCGGGCGGGGTTGTCGGCGCGGTTGAAGTGGCGCGCTCCGCCGGATTCCATCGCATCATCACGCTGGACATGGGCGGCACATCCACGGACGTTTCGCTGTGCGACGGCGAGATTCAGCGCACGTCCGAGGGCGCGATAGGCGGGTACCCGATCCGCGTTCCCATTGTTGATATTCACACGGTTGGGGCGGGCGGCGGCTCGCTGGCGGCCGTCGACGCGGGCGGCGCGCTGACCGTTGGCCCACAGTCGGCCGGCTCCGATCCCGGCCCGGCGGCGTACGGACGCGGGGGCGGGCCCACGGTGACGGACGCGAACATCGTTCTGGGCCGTCTGCCGGCGGATCGGCCCTTGGCGGGACGGCTGCCGCTGGATGGCGCGGCGGCCGATGCGGCGTTGGGCGGCATCGGCGCGCAGCTCGGCATGACGTCGGATCAGGTTGCGCTGGGCATCATCCGCGTCGCCAACGCGAACATGGACCAGGCGCTGCGTGTCGTTTCGCTGGAGCGTGGGTATGACCCGCGCGACTTCATCCTTGTGGCATTCGGAGGCGCGGGCCCTCTCCACGCCTGTGAGCTTGCGGACGGGCTGGGCATGCGCGCCGTGCTGATCCCGCCGCTCCCCGGCGCGCTCTCCGCGTGGGGGATGCTCAATGTTGACATAACACGCGATTATGCGCAGACGGTGATGCGC
>JAAXGS010000051.1:21849-26419 GCA_012271225.1 Dehalococcoidia bacterium
GACCTGCGTTATCGCGGTCAGGGCTATGAACTGTCCGTTCCCCTCGACACGTCGGACAGGCTCTCACCGGAGGAGCGCTTTCACGCCGCGCATCAACGCCGCTTTGACCACAGCCACCCCGATTGGCCGACGGAGATTGTGACGCTGCGCCTCCGCGCCACGATTCCCACGCCGCGGCCGCAGCTCTCCGCCGCCGCCTCTGACGGCGCGCCTGGGGCAGGCCATGCCCTGATCGGCGAAACCGCCCTCGTGACAGAGGCGAGCGCAGTGTCCGCGCCGCTGTGTGACCGCGAGGCCCTGCGCCCCGGGAACGGCATGGACGGCCCGGCCGTCCTTGCGCAAACGGATGCCACCACATACCTGCCCCCGGGCTGGCGCGCGCGTGTGGACGATCACCTGAACCTGATTCTGGAGAGGAGATCGGCATGAGCGTGGACGCGGTCTCACTCGAGGTGTTTCGCCGCCTCTTTGCCTCCGTTGCGGAGGAGATGGGCGCGGCACTCGGACGGACCGCGTGGTCGCCCAACATCAAGGAGCGGCGCGATTACTCGTGCGCGGTATTTGACGCCGCGGGCCGCCTTGTGGCGCAGGCAGAGCATATCCCCGTCCACCTGGGCGCGATGCCCGCATCCGTACAGGCCGCCATTGAGCGATTCGATTCCTTCCAACGGGGCGACCTCATCGCCCTGAACGATCCCTACCTGGGCGGCACCCATCTGCCGGACCTGACGCTCATCTCCCCCGTCTTTGTTCCGCGTGATGAGGCGGGCGGTGAAACGGACGTCCTCGCGGGGTTTGTGGCAACGCGCGCGCACCACGCGGACGTGGGCGGCATCGCCCCCGGCTCCATGCCCACGTCCACCTCCATCTATCAGGAGGGCTTCATCATTCCCCCCATTCGGCTCGCCCGCGCCGGCGCGCTGAATGAGGAGGCCGTCGAGCTCTTCATGCGCAACGTGCGCACGCCGGATGAGCGCCGCGGCGACCTTGCGGCGCAGATCGCGGCCAATCGCATCGGTGAGAGCCGGTATGAGCGCCTCATTGCCCGGTACGGCAGAAGCACTGTGACGGAGCATGTGAACGCGCTGATCGACTACGCAGAGCGCCTTGTGCGCAGCGCCCTGCGGGAGATACCGGCCGGCCGGTACACCTTTGCCGATGACATGGAGCCGCCGCGGCCCAGCGATGATCGCCCCCGTATCGTCGTCACGCTCATCAGTGACGGCGCGGGGACGTTGACCGTCGATTTCACGGGGACATCGCCGGAGCAGCCGATGAGCAACATCAACGCGGTGCGGGCGGTGACGGTCTCCGCTGTGCAGTACTGCGCGCGGTGCCTGGCCGGGCCGCTCACGCCCGCCAACCACGGCTCCTTCGCCTCCGTTGAGGTGATCACGCCGGAGGGTACGCTGGTCAACCCGCGCCCCCCCTGCGCCGTCTCCGCGGGCAACGTGGAGACATCACAGCGGATCGTTGATGTCGTGTTCGGCGCGCTTGCGGATGTCCTGCCGGACACGATCCCCGCCGCCAGCCAGGGAACGATGAACAACATCACCATCGGCGGCATGGACCCCCGCACGGGCCGGCCGTACGCCTATTATGAAACGCTGGCGGGGGGCGTCGGCGCGGGCCCGGGCGCCCCCGGCGAGTCCGCGATCCACAGCCACATGACAAACACGCTCAACACGCCGATTGAGGCGCTGGAGTTTCAGTATCCGTTCCGCGTGACGGCGTACGGCGTGCGGCGCGGCTCCGGCGGCAATGGCCGTTTCCGCGGCGGGGACGGACTGGTCCGGACGGTGGAGTTTCTCGCCCCGGCAACGGTTTCCCTTCTGACGGAGCGCCGCTCCCGCGGAGCGTGGGGCCTTGCGGGCGGCGCGGACGGCGCTCCGGGTCGCAACATCCTGCGTAGAATGGGAGAGGAGGCGCGGGACATCCCGCTGCCGCCAAGTGTCACAATCGACGTTGGCCCCGGCGACCTGCTCACCATTGAGACCCCGGGCGGCGGCGGCTGGGGCGCTCCGGAAACGCCTGATGTCTGAGGCCGGAACAGAGGAAAGAGAGACGGAGCCTTGACAGTCCCAATGCGTTTGACGCCCGGCCTGCTCGCGCGCGCGGCGCTGCTTGTGGCGCTCATGATGCTGGTGCTGGCCGTCGCATGCGGCGCGGAGACGCCGGAGGACACGCCCGCGCGGCAGCCAGTGGACTCGTCCACGGACGCCGCGCCCACGCTCGGCAACCGCGTTGGCAACCTTGCGCCCGATTTCAGTGTGACAACAACATCCGGTGAGATGAGATCCTTGACCGATTTCAAGCAGGCGAATCAGCCCCTCGTTGTGTACTTCTTCGCAACCTGGTGACCAACGTGTCGGTCCGAGTTGCGGACCCTCAAGAGCGTTTACCCTGACTACCAGGATCAGGTCGGTTTCATCGCCGTGGACGTCGATCCGTCCGAGGATGCGGAGAGGATTGACGCCTACGCCGCGCAGCAGGAGTACCCCTGGGCGATGGCGGGGTACCACGCGGATATTCTGACCGACTACGGGATAACGGCCCAGGCGTCAAAGGTTGTGATTGGCCCGGACGGGGTTATCACCCTGCGCCGCATCGGAGGGGCGCTGTCCGCCGAGAGTTGGCGTGAGGCGCTGGAGGCTGTGACCGCGTGAAACACCCCCTCAAAAACATAGGGCAGAGCGAAATGCAGAGTCCTGGCCGCGCCGGCCGCCGCGCCGCAGACCTGCCCCTGCTCACAGGCGCCCTTGCGGCGGTGGCCGTCATCGTGATGACGGGGTGCGCGCCGGGCGCATCGCCCACTGCGTCCAACGCATCCGCGCCGCCAACGCTGCCGCCCGCGGCGACAGCAGTATCCGCGCCGATGCCCACGGCGACGCCCATGACTCCCGGCGCAATACAACCCCCCGTGCTTCTGCCGGGGTCACCCACGCCGCCGCCGGTGTTGTCCACTGTCCCGCCGCCAACGGTGGACGCGCCCATACCCGTCACGCCGCCGCCGACGGTTGAGCCGACTGTGCGCCCAACGGTGGACGCGCCGCCGCCAACTGTTGAGCCGCCTCCCCCGCCGCCGATAAACGTGCCCACACCGGACGTCGTGCCGCCTGCGCCGCCGACGGGGCATCGCGTTGGACAATCGGCCCCGGACTTTGAAGTCACGACCGTGGACGGGGTGACGGTGTCGCTGACGGACCTCAAGCAGGTGAATCAGCCGATTGTTCTGTACTTCTTCGCAACCTGGTGACCGACGTGTCGGTCCGAGTTGCGGACCCTCAAAAATGTGTACCCGGACTACGCGGATCGGGTGCTGTTTATCGGAATCGGCCAGGATCCGTCGGAGAGTGCGCGCGATGTTCGGGAATACGCGGAGGACAACGGGTATCCCTGGGGCATGGCGCCGTATGACGGCTCCGTCATCCTGGACTACCGCGTGATTCAGCAGTCGTCCAAGGTGGCCGTCAACGGCGCGGGCGTGATCACGTTCCGCGACGGCTACGGCAAGCTCTCCACCGGCGAGTGGCGGGACGTGTTTGAGGAACTGATTGGGGAGTAGGCGCGCCTCGTCCTGTGCACGGCTGGAGAGGTGATGCGGCGCGCGCTTGCGCGGCTACACCCCCAGAAACGCGCGGGTGACGCTGATGAACTCCTGCGGCTTATCGACGGTCACCACGTGGCCCGCGTCCGGCACGTCCACCCATGACAGATTCTTCGCCGTCGCCATCATCTTCTGCTTGAGGGTTTCGTCCAGCAGGACGCTCTCCAGCCCGCGCACCTCCAGAATCGGCTGCTCAATGATCTCCAGCGCTTTCCAGTACCGCTCGATCAGGGACTGATCCGTCCCGTCCTTGAGCGGCGTCTTGAACAGGTCATGGTCGGCCTTCCATGTCCACGCGCCGTCCGGCGTCTGCCGCAGCTTCTCCTCCATGTCCCTGCGCAGCCGCGCCTCCGCCGCCCAGGGGTTGCCGGAGCGCGCCCACGTAAGCGCCTCCTCAAACGTGGCGAAGGACAGCGGCGTTGGCGGGCGGTCAGCGTATGCCTGCTTCGATGCCTCACTCGATTCCGGCCCGATGTCGACGATGACGATGCGCTCCACCTTCTCCGGGTGCTTCTCTCCCGTGTAGAGCAGCGAGTGCCAGCCGCCCATCGACAGGCCCACCAGCACAAAGCGGTCAAAACCCAGGGCGATGACCAGCTCATCCAGATCCTCGACGAATCGATCCCGGTCGTAGCCGGTGGCGGCGTGCTCGCTCTCGCCGTGCCCGCGCTGATCGACCGTGACGACGTGGTAGTGCGGCGCCATTGCCTCCGCGAACTCATCCCAGATGTGCGCCTGCCCTGTGTGGCCGTGCAGGCACACCATCGGCATCCTGCCCTCGGTTCCGTAGTCAAAATAGCGGAGCCGCACTCCGTTGACGGTGACGTGCTTCTCCTGCGCCTGCGTTGCGGTCATCTCATGCTCCTCCGGTCGTCCGATATGTTGGCCGTCTCCGGCTCCCCGTTTCCCCCAGCCCGACGCCGCTATTGTAGCAAGCATCCCCCGCCCGCTGCAGCGGGCGGG
>JAAXGS010000052.1 GCA_012271225.1 Dehalococcoidia bacterium
GTCTTGACTTTCGCAAGAGGTCTATTTCGGTGTGCCATCACTACTGCTCGTCAAGATGGACCTCTCCCGCTCCAAACTGACCGTTGCACCTTCACGCCGTTCGGGGCGGAATGGTTCGTAGGAAATGGCCCGAGACTGGACGAGATTCCTTGCGAACGCCCGTACCGACGCCGGTCGCGCTATTGTGGAACAGGGGCGCCGGATCGATGAGGCTCGAAGGGCCCTACCAGCCGATGCCTACACCAATACCCTTGCCAAGGCGGGGATAACCGTTCGCGATGCCCGCCTCCTTGCGACGATCGGTCAACGGCTCGGTCCCCTCCTAGAACAATACCCGAGCACACGATTGCCAGTTCGGCTCCGGACCTTGCTCGCTCTATCCGATCTTTCCACCGAGGCTCTGCTTCAAGCGGCGGCGGAGGGGCAGGTGCGGGCAACGATGACCGAGGCCGATGTTCGCACTCTTCTGCCTGCGCGATCCTCGCACTCACTGTCCGTAATCAAGCCGACGGACAGTTGGAACTTCTCGACCCTCCGGTGGCCCCGCATCGACGGCTACGACGGACACGGCTACGTACCGGGCGATCTCTACGCCAATTGCCTCTGGTACTACGCACACCATGGCGACACCGTCGTCGACCCCATGGCGGGCTCCGGCATGCTCCTTCGGGTTTGGGAGGACCGCTCGGACTGGGCGGACCTGTCTGCTGGCTTGGAGAGTCCGACCTTTGAGGCAGGAGATGACAGGTGCGAGTGGAACCTCGAAATCGTTTTATCTGACCTTTGCCCTAGAGGGCCGTATAGAGAACAGATCCTCACCTGCGACCTACTGGAAGGATTCCCGACCGAGAGAGCCGATTACATCATCATTGATCCGCCCTATTGTGGCCTCGTCAGCGGGCAGTATTCGGCCTTGACCAGTGACCTTGCCAACATGGACATTGCCGCTTGGACTAATGCGCTCGGACGCATTGCACTTCGCTTCCGTGCTGCTCAGAGCCCCGGTGGACGCTGTACCGTGATCGTTCCCAACAACCGCGACATTACCACCGGTGAACGGGAGCTCCTCCCGGAAACCGTCCGGAGGTTGTTCCAGGAGGCTGGTTATAGGCTTTATGACGTAACGTACGCGTCCCGCAGAACGCAACGGACACAGGGGCGACGAATGGGGATCCTAAACAACCGCGCAAAGCGCGAACGAACCCCGCTAGCCGACGTCGCCGAGGTTCTCACTTTTCACTTGCCTTTTCAAACCTGATCCGGGTGTGGCACGTTGGCTTCTCCCATCAAGGGCTTCGTTGGTCGTGCACACGGCTTGGCGAAGTCGACCGACAGGAACGCTTCCTATAAGGTCCTCGAAAAGTCCTTCCTATGCCGATTCTGGACTGCATCTGAAATCGTATATCCTTTCCAAAAAACACCGTTGCCCACGCAATTTGATAACCGGAGATGGCGGAGAGAGCGGGATTCGAACCCGCGAGGGCCCGTTGAGACCCTACACGCTTTCCAGGCGTGCCTGTTCGGCCACTCCAGCACCTCTCCGCGGCGGAGAGGGTGGGATTCGAACCCACGGTCCCCGTGAGGAGACTCCGCTTTTCGAGAGCGACGCCTTAAACCGCTCGGCCACCTCTCCATGTGAGGCCTCTCCACTGATCAGTATACGCCCGCCCGGCCGGTGGCTTTGATGCAGCCGGAGAGAGGCCGAACGGGGGTGATCCGCGGGGTCTGACACGGACGACGGGGGCGCTGTGAGCGGGGTGTTCGGCTTGACAGGGTACCCCTTCCTAAATATGATTACTTGTCTTCAGCCGTCCGGCAGGCGTGGCTCGGCCAATTGTCACGCGCCGGACAAAGGTTGGAAGGAGGAGCAGCGCGTGTTTAATGGGAAAGCACTATGGATGCCGCTTGTCCTGATTTCGGCCATCGTATTGGTTCTCGCCGCCTGCACCGGGCCTGCGGGAGAGGCCGGTGAACGCGGCCCCGCCGGGCCGCCGGGCGCGGCCGGCGCCGATGGCGTTGATGGACCACGAGGCCCCGCCGGCGCGGCAGGCCCGGCTGGGCCGCAGGGGCAGGCGGGCGACCGCGGAGAGCCCGGACCCGGAGCCACCAGCCCGGAGGCCAGCATCAACACCCTTGATCCATCCGTGATCCTGGTCCCCGGCACAACGCTCGTCACGTTCCGGCTCTCAGGATTCCCGCGGAGGGATGAGGTCACTCTGCTGATCCGTGAGGCGCGGGGAACGGGCGTCGATTATGAGATGGGCAGCGCGCAGGTGAACGTGTCCGGAGCGCTGGAGATGATCGTTGGCTCTGATCTCGCGCCGGCGATTCCGGAAGACCTGCCCCCCGGCCTGTGGACCGTGGTCGCAGTGGGTGAGCGTATTCCGGAGGGAGCCTTCGGCCCGGCAGCCGCAAGCACGGCAATCCGCGTCTATGCCCCCGGCGATGTCCCCAACCTTGAAGGGAAGTAGGCGTCCGGGCTGATAGCAAGGCCCCGCGCAGTTCTGCGGACGATACCCGCTGACTGCGGCGGCTCTGGCCTCTCAGTCCCCGCCTGAATACACGGGCGGAAAGTCTGTCTGTGTGCCTGACGCTACCGCGCGGGGAGGCTAGGCCGATAGCGGCTCTTTGGCGTTCTTGCCGTTCGCCGCGGATCCGTTGACAAGCCGCACTTGCCGGACGCGGCGGCCGGTTGTGGAGAGGATCGTCATGTCGAGGCCGTTGTCCGTAACGGTCTCGCCCGGCTTTGGAATACGCCCCAAGGCGTAGAGAATAAGCCCGCCGACCGTGTCCACGCCCTCGGCGTGCAGCTCAATATTGAAAATCTCATTGATGTACTTGAGCGGCGCGCGCGCGTCGACAATGGCCTCGTGCTCGCTCACGCGCTGGACAAGCGGCTTGCTCGCCGTGAACTCATCGTCGATGTCCCCCACGATTTCCTCCAGCAGGTCCTCATTTGTGACGAACCCGACCAGGCTGCCGTATTCGTCAAAGACCAGGGCAATGTGGATGCGCCGCGCCTGAAACTCACGCAGCAGGTCGCCCACGCGCTTGGTCTCCGGCACGTGCAGCGGTCGGCGGACAATGGACTGCAGGTTCGTCTCCTCCTCCTTGTTCTGAAACGATGCGAGGAGGTCCTTGGCGTACACGATGCCGAGTGTTTCGTCCAGGTTTCCCCGATAGAGCGGCAGGCGGCTGTACCCCTCGCGCGTGATGATCTCCACGGCGTCCTCGATGGATGCGCCAACCTCAATGCCGACAATATCCGGGCGCGGAACCATCACCTCGCGGACGGCGAGTGATTCAAGCCGCACCAGTCCCCGCCGGACGTTGCGCTCCCACTCCTCATTCGCGCTTGCCTCAGCCTCAACGCTGCCGCCGCCGTTGACCGTTGCGTTCTGTGGCGCGGCTCCGTCCGGAGCGGTTGTCTGCGCCGGTTCCTGTCCCAGCATCCGCGCCATGGGGCGGAAGAGGGCGTGGAGCGCGGCGGCGGGGATGGACAGCGCCGCGTTGACAAGCGCGGCAAGCGGGGCGGACGCCAGGGCGAGCCGATCCGAATCATGCCTGCCCCACACGCGCCCGGCGGCCTGCGCAAGGATCACACCGGCAATCGTCGCCACCAGCCCCAACGGAATCTCCAGCACGGGCCAAGGACTCTGCTCCATGATGAGGGCGAAGCTGATGATGGCGAACACAACGGTCGCGGAAGCGCGGACCATCAGGGCGGCCATTGCCAGAGATTCGTGGGATTCCTGAAGATCGGCCAGCCGCCGCGCGCCGGGCCTGCGCCGCTGAACCAGACGCTCCAGACGCTCGCCGCGCGTCTGGAAGAATGCGTCCTCAAGCGCGACGACCAGCGTCAGCAGAACGAGGGCGACCACGTAGGCGGGGAGGAGAAGCGCGACGGACACGGCTGTCTACGCCTTGCCGGAGGCGTCACGCAATGGACGGCGTGACGCGGACGGGCGCGATCCCGTACCTGGAGGTTCCAGAGCCGTTTCCATATTGAACTCCGATATGCTAGAGACGGTGGCCGCGTGTGTCAAGGCGCGCGGACATCCTCGCCAACGGTATGAAAGCTGCGGCGGTGGAGCGGCGAGGGGCCGATGGAGCGCAGGGCGGCGCGGTGCGCCGCCGTCCCGTAGCCCTTGTTCCGCGCCAGCGCGTAGCCCGGGTACCGTGTGTCCAGTTCCCGCATCACCGCGTCCCGCGCAACCTTCGCGACGATGGACGCCGCGGCGATTGACAGTGAGACCTGATCGCCGCGCACCAGCGCGATTTGCTTCACGCTCTCCTGCTCAGGCAGGCCGAAGCCGTCCACCAGGATGCCGTCCACGCCGCCCCCCAGAGCGGCAAGCGCGGCCCGCATCGTCTGCCGCGTGGCGGCCGCGATGCCGTCGCTGTCGATGACGGATGCGGGCATCATTGCGAGGCCGACGGCGGCGTCACGCAGAATCAGCCGGGACAGGCGCTCGCGCTCGGTTTCCGCCAGACGTTTGGAGTCATCCACGTCATCGAACCAGTCGACAGGGTGGTCCGGCAGGATGACGGCGGCGGCGGCGACGGGCCCGGCGAGCGCGCCGCGCCCCGCCTCATCCACGCCGGCAATGCGGCGCGCGCCCCGCAAAAGCAGGTCACGTTCATAGGAGAGGCCGGGCCGGGAGACCGTCGGAGTAATCGCCCGCTCCGCGCCGGAGACATCGCCGCCGGGCGGGTCAGCTTTCAGTTGGAACCTCACGTGACGCGGTGAGGACCTCTCGAATGTGGTTGATTGCTCCCGCGTGCAGGTTTGCGTGCGTGGTCAGAATGATCAGATAACGGATGCGCTGCATGCCGCTCTGGGTCTCAATATCCAGCCCCTCCGGCCCCAGTTCATCGATGGTTCGCAAGACAGCCGTGAAGGTGCGCTGCAGGTACTCGAGGAGCTCCGCCTTGGGGGGTTCCTGAAAGTGCGCGCGCTGTGTGGCGGTGTAGTCCTGGCCGGTATCGTATTGCGGCAGGCCGAACTCCTGCGCGTAGCCGTGCGTCTCATAGATCTCCGGCCGATTGAGGATCTGCTTGTGCAGCAGCGCGTCCTGCACGCGGGCCACGTGCCAGAGGTAGTATCCGGCGGACGGCGTTTCAGGAAACGGCCGCCACACCATGTCCTCCTCGCTCATTGTCTCCACGGCCTGCATCAGCGTGCGCTGGCAGGTTTGGAACACGCCGGCGAGCGTGTCTCCGGACGGGTAGCCGTTGCGGGCGCGCGCGTCAGCGTCGCCGCGGCTGAGAAAGTCCCGAAGGCCGTGAGAGATGGCGATGATCGACATGTGGTCTCCCTGCGCCCCGATTTTATACCGCTTCCGCCAGCAGGGGGGCCGGCATATGCTCCTGCGGCTCAAGCGCGGAATCAATGACGCCCCCGCCAATCATGCGCTCGCCGTCATAAAGCGCGACGGCCTGCCCGGGCGTGACGGCCCGCTGCGGCGTATCAAACCGAAGCGTAAAGGTGTCATCCTCGTGCGGCAGCAGCAGGGCGGGCGTCTCCGGCGACTTGTACCGCACCTTGGCCGTGACACGGAGAGGACTCGCGCCGTCCGGCAGTGCGCCGCGGATGTACGTGGCCTGTGAGGCGCGCAGCCCCTGTGCAAGCAGCCGTTCCTCCGGGCCGATCACGAGGGTATTCTCCGCCGTATCGATGTCGATCACGTACATGCGCCGCCCGGTTGTGGAGGGCGGCAGGCCCTTGCGCTGTCCAATGGTGTAGCCGGCCGTCCCCATGTGAGATCCGACGCGCCGTCCGTCGACGTCGATGATCGGGCCCGGCGTCATGGCCGTGTGCTGCGCAAGGAAAGCGCGGTAATCCCCGGACGGAACAAAGCAGATTTCCTGGCTGTCCGGCTTGTCCGCAACCGCCAGGTCCAGCTCATGAGCGATGCGGCGCACGTCCTGCTTTGGCAGCTCCCCAATGGGAAAGAGGGACCGCCGCAGCTCCTCCTGCCCAAGCCCATAGAGGACGTAGGTCTGGTCCTTGGATGCGTCCACCGCCGTGAGAAGCTCAATGCCGCCGTCCGCGGCCTCACGGCGGCGGACGTAGTGGCCCGTGGCGATCCATGACGCCTCCAGAGCGAGCGCCCGCTGCAGGAAGAACGCGAACTTGATCTTGTCGTTGCAGGCAATGCAGGGGTGGGGCGTGCGGCCGTTGCGGTACTCCCGGATGAAGTACTCGATGACGTGAGTGCGGAACTCCTGCTCCATGTTCAGGACGTAATGAGGGATGCCGAGCCCCTGCGCCACGCGCCGCGCGTCCATCGCGTCCTCGACCGAGCAGCACGCGCGGTTATGGCGTGACGCGCCCTCAACGGCGTCGCTCCACAGGCGCATCGTCACGCCGATGACGTCATACCCCTGCTCCCGGAGCAGGAAGGCGGCGACGGAGGAATCAACCCCCCCGCTCATGGCAACAATGACCCTCTCAGCGGCGCTCATTTCATCCTCTACGATACGGAATTGGCGCGCGGCGCGCAAAGCGCGCCCGCGCCCCGCCTCTCATCCGTCCGGTCAACCGGCCAGTCCAAGCGCGATGACGGCGATCACCGCGATGATGAGCCCCGCGCCCTTGCTCCGCGTCATCTCCTCACGCAGGAAGAGCACGGCCAGAATCGCGGTGCCCACAAAGCTCATCTGCACAATCGGGTAGCTGATGCTGGCGTCCCCGATGCGCAGGGATTCAAAGAGCAGCACGGACCAGATGATCTGCAGGACGGCAACGCCGGGAGCGAATCGGACGATGTTCTGGTTGGGACGGAAATGCCGCGTGCGGAGCAGGGTGATGACGGCGGCCTGCTGAAACCCCACCGTCTGCGTGAGGATCAGCGGGATGGCCGCGATGTCCCCGGTGTCCAGCGCCGCCTTTGAGACCAGACCCGCAACGCCGAACAGGATGGAGGCCGCAACGGCCTGCGCCAGTGAGCGGATGTTGGTTCGAAGCCCCGTGATCTGCGTGATGTTCAACAGGACAAGCACGGCGACAACGGCGAGACCGATGCCGATGACCTTTAGGAGAGTGACGGACTCCGCAAGGATGATGATTGCGCCAACCGCCGTGACAACAAAGTTGAGCCGGAAAATGGGCGCGTTTACGCTCGCGTCGCCCTGCCTGAGGCTTGCGACAAACAGGGTCAGCCCGCCGTAGGCGACGATCCCGGCGGGGACGCCGTAGAGCCAGGCACTGGAGTGGATGGACGCGATGGGGCCGTCTCCGCCCCAGATCAGCCAGCTTGCGATGGAGGCGGCCCAGATCAGCGCTGTGAAGATGGTCGATTGCCAGAAAACGAACGTCGGGGCCTCAATGCCCCGCTGCTGCGCGACGCGATACACAAGATCGGCGATTGCGCCAACGACAAGCGCGCCCACCGCCAGCGTGACTGACAGGGAATCCATCAGCCGGCCTCAGGGGGCGCCGCCCGCATTGTTGCCCCGCGCATCGTGGCGTAGTATGGCCGAATGACGGATCATGCTCATGCAGAGAATGTCGATAGGGCAGCGCTCGATGGCGTCGCCCTCGCCCGGCAGGCCGTGGAGATTGCGGAGGACCGGCAGGCGAGCGACATCCTCCTGCTTGACGTCCGCGGGCTGTGCGGATACGCGGACGCGTTTGTTCTGATGACGGTTGAATCGCGCCGGCAGGGGCAGGCGATACGCGAGGCCATGCACAAAGGGCTGCGGGAGGCAGGCCAGCCCGTGCTGCGCACGGAGGGCGACGCGGACTCCGGATGGCTCCTGATGGATTTCAATGACGTGATCGTTCACATTTTTGGAGAGGAGCAGCGCGCGCTCTACGGACTGGAACGGCTGTGGCGCGGCGCAGTCCCCCTTGTCAGGATTCAATGAGCCACTGCTCTGTGGTCAGGTGAAAGTCGGTTAGCTCGGATTCGCCGAACCACAGCGCGATCTCGCGCCGCGCGGATTCCGGCCCGTCAGACCCGTGCACAAGGTTGCGCCCCATGGAGATGCCGAGGTCGCCACGGATTGTGCCGGGCGCCGCCGCCGCCGGGTCCGTCGCGCCCATCGTCTGTCTGGCAAGAGTGATAGCCCGCTCACCCTCCAGAACCAGGGCCAGGACGGGCGCGGACGTGATGAAGGACAGCAGGCCCTCCAGAAACGGCTTGCCCGCGTGCTCCGCGTAGTGCTGCTCCGCCAGACTGCGGTCGACCTGCAAAAGCCGCGCGCCGACGATCTTCAGGCCGCGGCGCTCAAATCGCCCGACAATCTCGCCGGCCAGGCCGCGTTGAATGCCGTCCGGCTTAACCAAAATGAGAGTCCGCTCCGCTGCCATGTTGTGTTCCCGTCCCCTGTGATGCGGTGAGTTCCGCGGCCGCGCCGTGATGGGCCATGTCCTTTCCTTAGGGTAACAGAGGGCAGCAGACGCCATTGACAGACCCGCCGGAAATAAATAGTTTAGGAGAGTGAAAGTATCAGAGACAGGTGAATTATCCGCCGGGCGGCAACGTTCAGGCCGGGCGCGAGCGGCGGCGTCCGCCGTGCGCCCCGCCGCGCGGCAGACGACCCAACGCCTCATCGGTGATTTGGAGTCCATCCTCCGCCGTCTGCAGTCGTCCGTCGCCGATGACTGGTTCACCGTTGAGTTGACAATGGCGCAGCTGCGCGCGCTGTTTGCGCTGCGCCGCCACGGCGACTGCCGCATGGGGACCGTGGCGAGCCGGCTCGGCACATCCATGTCCAGCGCGACGGGTGTGATTGATCGGCTTGTGGAGCGGGGGCTTGTGGAGCGCCGGGTCGATCCGGAGGATCGGCGTTCAGTGGTCTGCCGCCTCTCGCCTGAGGGACTGGACCTTGCGGAACGGCTCCTGAGCCTGCGCCGCAGTGTGTGGGAGGAACGGCTGAGCGCGCTGACGCAGGAGGAGGCCGCCGGCGCGCAGCGCGGCCTGGCCATCCTGCTTGAGGGTCTGACACGCCTGCAGGAGAGCGCTTCCCCGGCGCAGGAGCATTCGTCCGACCATCCATCACGGGAGCGCCGGCCATGATGCAGGGCCCGCCCATGGGGCAGGGCATGCGGGGCGGCCCCGGGCTGCGTGAGCGCCCGGGGGAGCCGGGAGAGGCGCGCGGCTTCGGATTCCGCGCCATTGAATCCCTGACCATTCCGGCGTATCGGCTCTACTTCCTGTTCGTCCTTGGGCAGATGGGCGCCATGAACATGCAGATGATGGCGCGCTCCTGGTTCATGTGGGAGTTGGAGGAAAACATCTGGCTGCTCGGCATGGTGGCGGGGGCGAATGCGATCCCCATGCTGGCGCTGTCTCTCTTTGGCGGCGTGCTTGCGGATCGACTGCCCAAGAAGCTGGTCCTGGTCTATGGGCAAGCGGCCTCAACCATCATCACGCTTGGCGTGGCGGTGTCCATCACCATCGGTTCCATCACCTGGGTGCATCTGATCGTTGCGTCGCTGTTGCAGGGCGTGGTGATGGCATTCATGATGCCGGCGCGGCAGGCCATTATTCCGGAGCTTGTCGGCACGCGCATGATCACCAACGCCGTGGCGCTGAACGGCGCGGCGATGAATCTCCTGCGCCTTCTGGGTCCGGGGCTTGCTGGATTCCTGATCGCGTTCTGGGGTATTGAAGCGGTCTATTACATGATGGCTGTGCTGTATGGCAGCGGCATCTTTGTGCTGATGAGGCTGCCGCTGACCGGCTCCGTCGCGCTGCGCGGCCAGGGCATATTGGGGCAGGTGCTGGAGGGGCTCTCCTACATCAGACAAAATGCGGCGATCCGCATGCTGCTGATCTTCACCCTCTTCTCTTTCGTCCTCTCCATGCCCTACATCTTCCTTCTGCCCGCGTTCACGGATGAGATTCTGACCGTCGATCCCTCACGCCTGAACTTTAACCTCAGTCTGCTGGGCGGGCAGTGGCACATGGATCTGACGGCTATTCCGATAATTGGCCCGCTGATCCAAAAGCTTGAGGACTCCGCGGCGCGAATGGGATTCCTGATCAGTGTTTCCGGCATTGGCGCGCTGGTCGGCTCCGTCTTCGTCGCCACAATGAGGGACAAGCGGCGCGGGTTCTATCTGCTGGTGAGCATGCTGGTCATGTCGGTTACCCTGATCATCTTCAGCTTTACCGATTCCTATCTCCTCGCTCTGCTGGTGTTCATTCCTCTTGGCCTTGCGCAGGCGGGGCGGATGGCGCTCAGCAACACCCTGGCGCAGGTCTATACGGAAGACGAATACCGGGGCCGGGTGATGAGCATCTACATGCTCAACTGGGGCATGACAAACCTTGGTGTGCTCATTGTTGCGTGGATTGGCAGCGTCATTGACGGCGGATACGGATTCAGCAGCGCGCAACTCGTTGTGGGCGGCTCCGCCATCCTGCTCCTGCTTGCGACCGTGTACTTCACGGTCTTTGTGAAGCGCATCAGACAGATGGACTAGGGCGAACCGACGCAGTGCGGTCTGAGCGATCATCGCCTGAGGGCCGGCAGGGCGGGACAGCATCCGACGATCCGGCAGGCCAAACCCGCCGCGGCTCCCTCCGTCAGGCCGTCGTCGCGTTTGAGAACCGCGATTACCGCATCCTGTGGTCGGGCGTCAGCATGCACGCCCTCACGCTCTGGATGGAGATCGTCGCCCGGAACTGGCTTGTCTGGGAGATCACGGAGGATCTGGTCGCCGTCGGCTGGGTCAATTTCTGGCGAACCATACCGGTGCTGTTCCTTGCGATACCGGCGGGGGTGCTTGCCGACCGTGTGAACCGCAAGACGATTCTTGTGGTCACGCAGGTCGGCATCCTGGGCATTTACGTGGCGCTCCTGCTGCTGCTGATACAGGACCAACTGGAGTTGTGGCACGCATACGCGCTGTTCGCGGGGCGGGGGGCGATGATTGCGTTCAATCAGCCCGGGAGACAGGCGCTGATTCCGGCAATCGTTGGCCGGGAGCACGTGGCGAACGCCGTCGCCTTGCAGCAACTCTCATTCAACGGCACCCGAATACTGGCGCCGCTCTTCACCGGCGTGCTCATCGCTGTGTCCGGCTTTGAGATGGTGTTCATCATCATCATCCTGCTGGAGTTCGGGATCATCGCCGCGTGGCTGTGGATGAAGACGTATCCGCTGATGCGGCGCGGCGCGGAGAGCATGGGCGTTTCAGGCGCTCTTCGAGACACATGGGAGGGTTTGCTCTACGTCCGCCAGCACGTCAATATCCTGATCCTGCTGCTGCTCGGACTGTTATCGCTGATGTTCCTGCAGCCGTTCATGGTGCTGCTGCCGGAGATCGCCGATGAGCGGTTCGCGGCCAACGCCGGATGGCTGTTGGCGATTGCGGATGTGTTCAACCTGAACAGGAACACGGGGGCGACGCTGTTCGGCGGGATGCTGACCTTTATGGGCATCGGGTCGATCATCGGCCCAACGGCGCTGGCCTACCTCGGCAACGTGCGGAACAAGGGCATGGTGATTGTCGTTACGATGGCGCTGAGCGGCGTGGTGCTCTCCGCGCTTGGCGCCGCGCCATGGCTCATCCTCGCGCTGGCCCTCATCGTGCTGCTGGGCCTGCTGGACTCCAGCCAGCGCGTGCTGACGAACGGGATACTGCTTACGCAGACGGACAGCGAGTTTCATGGCCGGGTGATCAGCCTGTATCTGCTCGACCGTGGATTTGTGCCCATCGGGAGTCTTGTGGCGGGGTACATGGGCTCCGCGTACGGGGCGGGCTGGGCGCTTGGCATTCTTGGCGGAGCGCTGGCGGTGTCCGTGGTGGTTGTGGCGGCAATCAGGCCGAGATTTTTGCGGGTGGAGTAGCCCTCCTGCGGCGATGCGCTACGCTATCTGTATGACGACGCAGGAATGGATCGGCGTTTCGCGCTCCGCGGATGAAACGAAAGAGATCGGACGGGCCGTTGGAGAGGCCGTGACGGGCGGCACGATTGTGCTCCTGATTGGGCAGTTGGGCGCGGGCAAGACCACGCTGACACAGGGGCTTGCCGCGGGACTGGGCGTCACGGCGTACACCAAAAGCCCCTCATTTGTCCTCGTCAACGAATACGAGGGCCGACTGCCGCTCTTCCATATGGACCTGTACCGCATCGATGATCCGGCGGAGGCATGGGAGCTTGGCCTGAGCGACTACCTGAGCCATGACGGCGTTCTGGCGGTTGAATGGGCGGATCGCGCCGCGTCGATCTTCCCGGATGACCGCCTCGAGATTCGCATTGACTATATCGCCGATTCCGAACGGCGTCTGACGGTTGCAGGGCGCGGCGCCGCCGCCGCGTGGGTTGTCACGCAACTAAGAGACCGCGTGGGCGCGGCCGCCGTTCGGACGGGGAATGTGAGAGGCGCGCCGCCATGATCCTGGCCATCGACACGGCCACGGAGACGGCGGGCATCGCGCTGGCCCGGACGGACGGCGGGATTGCTGCCGAGTTGATGTGGCACGCGGGACGCGCCCACACCACGCAGCTGCATCCGTCGCTGCGCCACGTGATGGGCCTCACGGGAACGCGCACGGAGGACCTCACCGGCGTTGTGGCAACTCGCGGTCCGGGCAGTTTCACGGGCATTCGGATCGGCCTTGCCACGGCGAAGGGGCTGGCTCTCGGCTGTGGGATACCCATTGTGGGCGTGGAGACGCTGGCCGTCGCCGCCTTTGGGGCAGCCCATCTGGGGAACCCCGTGTGGGCGGTGGTTCACGCCGGACGCGGGCAGTACGCGGCGGCGGCCTATGCTCCCTCCGCGGACGGCGGCCTGATGTGTGTTGTTGCGGAAACCATCGTCTCCCCGCAAGAGTTGTGCGAGATGATGGCCAATGACGACGGGGGCTGCGCGCTGACCGGTGAGTTCGATGATGCCCTGGAGGGCTTGGCGCGCGAGCGGATGGGGCAGCGGTTGACCATCGCGCCGGACGCCCTGCGCGTGCGGTCTGCGGCGAACGCGGCGCGGCTCGGCCTGCTGCGGTTGTCACGCGGAGACGCGGACGATGTCGCGGCGCTGGAACCGCTGTATCTGCGGCCTCCGGCGGCGGTTGAGCGGGCGGAGGCCCGCGCCCGCTCAGGACAGTAGCTAACGCCGATCCTGTTCGCGGGAACGCCTCCGCTTTCGCCGGCCCAGGCGGGACATCACCATGAGCACGACGATGATGCCAATGATGAACCCAAAGCTGATGAACTCATCCGCCCAGCCGGCCACGCCGGAAAGGGCATGGGCGGGCAGGGCAGCCGCGATTCCGGAAAGGGCGGTTGGCGGCGTCATGCGCGACCTGCGCCCGGTTGCGACGGCGCGCGACTGCCGAACTGCGTGGGCATCGCGGCGCTCCCGGAATCGTCATCAAATGTGTCAAGGATCATGGACCAGAATACCGCGCCCGGCGTCCGGCTCACGCGCGATGTCAGGAGGCGGCGCAGGGGCTTTCGAACGCTCGCGTTGACAGCGTGAGCCGTAATCACAATCATGGTGTCATTTGCGGCACCCTGACGTCAGGATCACGCAAAGCAGCGCAAAAGTTCAGGATACGCATGAGTGATGACTCAAACGGTGACACTGAAGCGGGCATGACGTCAGGCTCACGCAAAGCAGTGCAGAAAATCCGGAATTAAGCAGATATGTCAGCAGGCGCGCAAACCATCGTCCGCAACGTGTCGGCGCGGATACCCACCGTGCACGGCGAGTTCAGACTGGACCACTTCATGACCGCCGGCGACGCCGGGGAACATCTGGCTCTGGTTCGCGGCGATATCGAGGGTCGTGAGGACGTCCTGACCCGCGTTCACTCCGAATGCTTCACTGGCGAGGTGCTTGGGTCACAGCGATGCGATTGCGCGGCGCAGCTCGACGCGGCCATTGAGGCCGTGGCGCGGGAGGGCGCAGGCATCCTCATCTATCTCCGTCAGGAGGGGCGCGGGATTGGCCTGCGCGACAAACTTCACGCCTACAACCTGCAGGATCAGGGGCTGGACACGGTTGACGCGAACCTCCAACTGGGCCATGAAGCGGATGAGCGGGACTACGGCATGGCGGCGCGCATCCTTGAGAGCCTTGCCGCGCGCTCCATCCGTCTTATGACAAACAATCCGCAGAAGGTGGAGAGGCTCCGTGAGCTTGGCGTGGACGTCAGAGGCCGCGTGCCGATCTCCGGGCCGGTGACCGCGCAGAACCTGGATTATCTGACCACAAAGGCGCAACGCATGGGACACCTGCTGACGCTGGAGACGCCCAATGCGGACGCGCTCTCCGGGCCGTTTGTGCCGCAGGAGGAAAAACTCGCGATTGCGGCAAAACGGCGGCGGCCATTTGTGACGCTCACCTATGCGCAGAGCCTGGACGGCTCCATCGCGCGGGCGGACTCCCTGCCGCTCAACCTCAGCGGCTCCAGGTCCGCCGAGATGACCCACCTCCTGCGCTCATCGCACGATGCGATCCTTGTCGGCATCGGCACGATCATCGCGGACGATCCCCGGCTGACCGTGCGCCTTGCGGACGGAAAGGACCCGCAGCCAATCATCCTGGACAGCCGCCTGCGGTGTCCGCTGAACGCGACGCTTTTGGAGAGCTACCGCACCGCGCCGTGGTTCGCCGCGCGGCATGACGCCCCGGTGGAGCGTCAGATTGAGCTGGAGGCCTCCGGCGCGCGCGTGCTCCGCCTGCCGGCGCGTGAGGCGGACGGACTTGTCGACCTGACGGCGCTGATGTCCGCGCTGTATGAAGACGGCATCCGCACCCTCATGGTGGAGGGCGGCGCGCGCGTCATCACCGAGCTCCTGGCGGCGCAGCTGGTCGATCATGTGGTCATCACCATCGCGCCAACGCTGGTTGGCGGCCTCCATGCCGTTACGAACACAAACGGGATGAGCGGCGCCCGCTTCCCCCGGCTGCTGCGCATGGGGCACAGGAGGGCCGGGCAGGACCTGATCGTCTGGGGCCGGCCGGATTGGTCATCGGATTGAACAGCAGCGCGGTGACATTCGTCGCTCCGCGGCGCGTGGAGGTCCAGCATGAGGAGGTGAGCGGCCCGACGCCCGGCCACGTTCTCGTTCGGACGCGCGTGTCCGCAATCAGCGCGGGAACGGAGCTGCTGGTGTATCGGGGGCAGGCGCCGGCGGACATGGCCGCGGATGAAGTGATACCCGGGCTTGCGGGCGCGCTGGACTTTCCGCTTCGGTACGGCTATGCGGCGGCGGGCGCGGTTGTCGACGCCGCCCCCGGAATCGATCCTACGCTAGGCGGCCGCCGCGTCTTCGCCTTTCATCCGCACGCGTCGCTCTTTCAGGCGGAGCCGGACGCGCTCCTGCTCATCCCTGACGACGTGTCGTTTGATGACGCCGTCATGCTTCCCTCCATGGAGACCGCTGTCAACCTGGTCATGGACGGCGCGCCGCTTCTTGGCGAGAACATCCTGGTCATCGGGCAGGGCGTCGTTGGCCTCCTGACGACGGCTCTCCTTGCGCAGATGCCGCTTGGCGGGCTGGCCACGCTGGACGCTCTGGAGGCGCGTCGCAGGGAGTCTCTGCGGCTCGGCGCAACGGCGGCGCTGGACCCCGCCGCGCCCGACGTCATGGACGAGATTGCAGAGGCGTTTGACGGGCAGGGCGCGGACCTCGTGTTCGAGCTCTCCGGCAGGCCGGAGGCGCTTGACACGGCCATTGCCGCGGCGGGATTCGGCGCGCGTGTCGTGATCGGATCGTGGTATGGAACCAAGCGGGCGCCCATCGACCTGGGCGGCCGCTTCCACCGCAGCCGCATCCGCCTCATCAGCAGCCAGGTCACCACCATCGCGCCGGAGTTGACCGGGCGTTGGAGCAAGCGGCGGCGCTTTCAGTCGGCGTGGCGCATGATCAGGCGCGTTGCTCCGTCCCGACTTGTGACAGGCCGATTCGCGATTGCGGATGCGCCGGCGGCCTACGCCCTTCTGGACGAGGCGCCGGGCGAGGCGCTGCAGGTGCTGCTGACGTACGATGACGCGGGCATGGCGCAGTAGCGGCGAGCACACGCTGAAACGAACAGTCGGAGGAAACGGAGAATATGTACTCGGTCTCAGTGAAACTGGGCTTCACGGCGTCGCACTATCTGATTGGCGGTGACTGGGGGCCGGAGAATACGCTGAACAGCCATTTTTATGAGGTGGAGGCTCTGCTGGAGGGGCCGGAGCTGGATCAGCACGGCTACCTTGTGGACATCACCGCCGTTCGCGCCGCTCTGGCAGAGGCGCGCGGGAGATACGCAAGCGAGACGCTGAATCACCTGCCGGAGTTCGAGGGCCTCAACCCCAGCGTGGAGCACTTTGCGCGCATCCTCTGGGAGTTTATCGCTGAACGGATCCCCACCGACGCGCTGACCGCCATGTCCGTGCGCGTACGGGAGGGTGATGACGCCTGGGCGTCCCTTCGACGGGAGATTCTCCATTGAGAGTTGGTCTCATCATCTATGGAAGTCTGGACACGCTGTCCGGCGGATACCTCTATGACCGAAGGCTTGTGGAATGCCTTGAACGGGCCGGCGACCACGTGGAGATCATCTCACTTCCGTGGCGAAACTACGCCCGCCACCTGACGGACAACTGGTCTCGCCGTTTCCGCCAGTCCCTGGCCTCCGCGGACGTGGACGTGATGCTGCAGGACGAGCTGAACCACCCGTCCCTGTTCCATGTGAATCGCGCCGTGCGCGGCCGCTGGCCCATCGTCTCCGTCGTGCATCATCTCCGCTCGAGCGAGAAACGCGCTGCGTGGAAAAACCGCGCCTACGGCATGATCGAGCGTCGCTATCTGCGCTCCGTTGACGGCTTTGTCTTCAATAGTGAGACCACGCGGGATGTTGTGCACGCGCAGGTTGGGAGCGACAGACCGCACGTCGTGGCAGTTCCTGCCGGAAACCGCTTTGATTCGCGCGTGACGGAGCAGGATGTCACGGAGCGGGCCAACGCGGACGGCCCGTTGAGAATCCTCTTTCTGGGAAACGTGATTGAGCGGAAACAGCTGCACGTAGTGCTTGACGCCCTCACGCGGATGGGCTCCGCCGCCTGGAGGCTGGACGTGGTCGGCGGCCTGGATGTCGAGCCGGGGTATGCGACGCGGATGCGGCGGAAGGCGCAGCAACCGGAATTGGGCGGCGGAGTGACGTTTCACGGCCCTGTGTCGGATGCCGCGCTGCGGGACCATCTGGCCGCGGCGCATGTCCTCGCCGTCCCCTCGTCCTATGAGGGGTTTGGAATCGTCTACCTGGAGGGCATGGCGTTTGGCCTGCCCGCCATTGCGACGGACTCCGGCGCCGCGCATGAGATTGTCACGGACGGCAGCGACGGCTTTCTCATTCCCACCGGATCGGCGGCGGAACTGACGCTGCGCCTGCGAGACCTGGCCACGGACCGCAGCCGTCTGGCGGAGATGGGCGCGGCGGCGTTGCGCAGATTCGCCCGCCACCCCACATGGGAGCAGTCGATGACGGCGGCACGCGCGTTCCTGCTCCGCATGGTTGAACGTGCCCATGCGCGAGCCTGAGCGCTACAGCGCCGTTCGCTACCTCGCGGCCAAGGCCGCCGTCGACGATGATGCCCTCAATACGCGGGTCATGGACGCGCTGCGGCGAGGTTTGCCGTCCGACCGGACGGCAAACCGGTTGCGGGTCATTGAACCGGGGGCGGGAGTGGGCAACATGCTCCGCCGACTTCAGCAGGCCGACGTGCTGGGCGAGGCGGACTACGTCATGGTTGATTTGGACGAGCATTCTCTCGCTGAGGCGGCGCGGGTCGCCAAGGCCCTCACAGGCGGGGCGGGGCGCTCCGGTCTGAAGGTCGAGATCGTCGTTGATGACGCCGCCGCGTTCCTTGATCGGGAGGCGGCGCATGGGCGGCGCGCCGACCTGATCATCGCGCAGGCGCTTGTTGATCTGCTCAACGTGCCCTCATTCCTGCGCGCGGCCGCAGGCGCGCTCACTCCGGGCGGGCTTCTGTACCTGCCAATCACGTTTGACGGGGGGACGATGTTTGAGCCGCGGATCGATCCGGAACTCGATGAGCGGATCATCGCCGCCTTTCACGCGACAATGGACGCGCGGAGGACGCCGGACGGCCTGCCGACGGGGGGCAGCGCGGCGGGCCGCGCGCTCCTGCGGGAACTGCCTCACGCCGGGCTTGAGACCGTTGCGGCCGGCGCGTCGGACTGGGTGGTTCTTCCGCGCCCGGGCAGCTACGCGCAGGACGTTGGCTATTTTCTCCACCACATCGTCAACCTTGTCCGGGAGGCCCTGCGGGGCGGCACATCGGTTCCTGATGCCGCACTGAATCGCTGGCTCTCAGAGCGCCACGCGCAAATTGAGCGGGGCGAGTTGATCTATATCGCCCACCAACTGGATGTGCTTGCCCGCAAGCCCTGACCGTCTCCGCCGCTACTCATCCCCGGGCGCATCATCCGCATCGTCGAGGATGATCAGATCGGCCGCGCCGCGGCGGTTCAGGGCATCGAGCAGACGCTGACCGACCTGCTCCACGGGCGTGGAGAGATGAACGCCCAGGGATTCCCGCAGCACCACAGCGCCGTCAGCCGTCGCGGCGAGCCCCTCGATGGAAAGCTCATCACCCTGCACGGTCGCGAGGCAGGCGAGGGGCGTGCGGCAGAATCCGCCAACCGCGTTGAGAAAGGCGCGCTCCGCGTCCGCGGCAATGCGATGGACGGGGTCTTCCGTCAGGGCGGCGACGGCGCACGCCTCCTCATCGCCCTCCCTGCACTCAATGCCGATGAACCCCTGACCGACGGCGGGGAGCATGATATCCGGCTCCAGGTATTCCGTGATTGCGTCGCCGATGCCGAGCCGCAAAAGGCCGACAGCGGCGAGCACGGCGCACTCGGCCTCGCTCCTCCGTCCCTGTCCGGTCACCCTGCGGACGCGGGTGTCGACATTGCCGCGCAGCAGGACGATGGACAGGTCCGGGCGGCGCGCGCGAATCTGCGCCGCCCGGCGAATGCTGCCGGTGCCCACGCGCGCGCCCGACGGAAGCTCATCAAGCCCCAGGCCATCGCGCGTGACCAGCACATCGCGCGGATCGGCGCGGGGCATGACCCCGGCGAGCGTGTGCCCGGGCGGGAGCCGCGTGGGCAGGTCCTTGAGGCTGTGCACGGCAAAGTCGATCTCATTCAGGGCAAGCGCAATCTGGATTTCCTTGACGAAGACGCCCTGCCCGAGATCCGGAATCGGCGAAGTCGAGCGGCGGTCGCCCATGGTCTGAATGCCGACGATCTCAAAGTCGAGATCGGGCTGGCGCGCCAGCGCCGCCTGAATGAAGAGGTCAGTTTGGATCTGCGCGAGTCTGCTTGTGCGCGTTCCGACGCGCAGGACACGCCGAGAGGTCACCGCCTCCCCCGCGCCCACTCCCGGGTGGCCTCGATGATGCCGGAGGCCGTGTGAGCCGCGGCCTCGACGGCGATATGGAGTCCCACCTCCTCCGCGCCCCGGGAGGTCGTCGGTCCCGCTGAAATGAACGAGATGCCGTCAAGAGCCGCGGCGCGCTCACCGAGGGCGTTGACGAGGTTGCGAGCCGTTGACGGGCTGGTGAGGATGATGGCGTCGACGCCCCACTCAATGGCGGCCTGTGCCCGCTCAGCCAGGTTTGGCCCCGGCAGCGTCCGATAAACGGTGATTGGCGCGGTGACAAACCCCCTCTCCTGCAGCATGCGCGGCAGGTCATTGTCCGCCAGATTGCCGCGCGGCAACAGAACGGCGTCACCCGGGGCGGACCTCGCCGCGATGGTATCCGCCAGGGCAGTGGCGGTGTAGCGATCCGGCATAAGGTCAGCGGACAGGCCGTGACGGTTCAGAGCCGCCGCCGTTGCCGGGCCGATGACCGCGAGCAGCGCGCGGAACAGCGCGCGGGCGTCGCGCCCCGTGGCCAGCAGACGATCCATGAAGTAATCGACGCCGTTGGCGCTTGTGAACGCAATGCAGTGAAAGCGTCCCAGATCATCGAGCTTGGGGTCTGCGTTGGACCAGTCCGTGGGACGGCTGAAGGAAACGGCCGGAACGTGCACGACCTCCGCGCCGGCCTCATCAAACAGGGAGATGAGTTCCCGCGCCCGCGTCTCTCCGCGCAGCACCATGATGCGGCATCCAAAGAGCGGTCTCTTCTCAAGCCAGGCGATGCGCTCCCGCAGATTGACGACGTGGCCGCAGATGAGAATGGCGGGCGCGTTGACGCCAATCGTGCTGGCGGCATCGGCGATTGTGCCGAGCGTCGCGACGGTTGTGCGCTGCCGCGCCGTGGTGGCCTGTTCAATCAGCGCTGCCGGCGCCTCGGCCGGCCATCCGTCCGCCTGCAGCGACTCCACGACGTGAGCAAGCGTTTTCACTCCCATGAGGACGATGGCGGTCTCACGTTCCGTGCCCGGTGAGGGCTCCACGCCCGGCGCGCCCTGCCCGGTCAGGACGCGGACGGCGGAGGCGCGGGGGCGGTCCGTGGCCGGGATGCCGGCGTACGCGGGGCCTGCGAGCGCAGATGTCACGCCGGGGACGATGTCAAAGCCGATGCCCGCCTCCGCAAGCGCGGACGCCTCCTCGCCCCCCCGGCCAAACAGGAATGGGTCGCCGCCCTTGAGACGCACCACGGTCGCGCCGGTGCGCGCCCGATCAAGCATCAGGGCGGTGATCTCAATCTGCGTGTGTCCATCCTGCTCATCGGGGCTTTTGCCAACGTCGATGAGCTCGGCGTGCGGCCCGGCCTCCGCCAGCAGTGACGGATTGACGAGCCTGTCATAGAGGATGACGTCCGCCCGTCGAAGCAGGCGGATGCCCCGGACGGTGATCAGGCCCGGATCACCCGGTCCTCCACCCACAAGGTGGACAAAGCCGCCCTCAGTCATCGCCGCGCTCTGTCAACCGCGCGATGAGCCGCGCGCGCAGGCCGGGCCGATCCCCGTTGGCGATCAGCCCGCGCGTCCCGTCATCATTCAGGGCGTCCTGCCACCGGCGCGCGCGCGGCATGTTGTCCTCGCGCCGCAACTCATCGCGAATATCGGCCAGAACGTCAAGCAGCATCCCGTACCCGGGGGGCAAGGCGCGATCGATCTCCCGCCGCAGAAAGGACGCCATGGCGGGGCTGCGCCCGTTTGTTGAGATGGCCACGGTCGCGTCGCCGCGTCGCACCAGGGCCGGGTAGATCCATGTGCACAGGTCCGTGATGTCCACGACGTTGAGCAGGCAGCGCTCCCGCTCCGCCTCGGCGTGAATGGCCTCGCTCAGCGGGCGGTCATGCGTCGTGGCGGAGATGGCGAGGAATGCGCCGCGCAGATCTCCGGGCTGATACGGTCGGGAATGAAGGGTGATCCGGTTCCGTTCCGCCATTTCCGTGAAGCGGGGACGGCTCTCAGAGCAGATAACAGTCACCTCCGCGCCGGCCTCCACCAGCGCGCCGGCCTTCGCCTGCGCCTCGTCATCATCGCCGATGACGACGCAGCGCCGTCCTCGGAGGTCCAGATAGACGGGAAAATAGCCCATTGATGTCGACTCGGCGGAACGCTGCGCTATGCCCCCGGGGCAGCCGGCGCCCCGGCCCTGGCGGACTCACCGGCGGCAAGATGCTCCGCGAGCGCGATCACCAGCGGGCCCATCTTTGGATGCCCGGGCTGGACGCGCGGCTCCACGCCGTGTTTCCGCAGCGCTCGCGTGCAAACGGGCCCCACGGACGCGACGACCACGTCCGCGGACAGCGCGGCCTGCAGCCCGTCCGTTAAACCCTCGTCCGCGGCGACGCGAAAGAGGTTGTGCGCCTGCGCCTGCGTTGTGAACAGCACGCCGTCAACGTCACGGGCGATCATGCGCTGTATCGCGTCGACAACGGGGCCGACATCGACCGGCAGCTGCCATGCGTACAGCGAGATCTCCCGGACATCTGCGCCCATTGCCTCCAGCTCCTGACGGAGCCATGCGTTGACCTCTCCGTAGTGCTGCAGCGCGATGCGTCGTCCCGCAAGATCAATATCGGAGGCGCGGATGGCGTCAACAAGGTCCTCCGATGTGTAGGGTTCAGGAGCGACAAGCGCTAGCGGCACGTCGAGTGGACGGAGAACGGCGACGGGCTTTGGTCCGCGGCACAGGACAGTGGCGCTCCGCAGGGCGGTGAGGAACTCGTCCTCCCGGCCCAGTTCCCCCGCGGCGGTGATCAGCGCCCGCGCTCCAACGCCCGTGAGGAACACGACAGCGGTGATCGCCCCGCTGCAGATATTCTCGATGACGTCCTGAACGTCCCGCCGCATTGGCAGGGGGGACTCCAGCAGCGCGGGGGCGATGACCGCCTCTCCGCCGTGACGGGTGACGAGGGATGCCAACTGGGAGGGCATCCGTGCCTCCAGGACAACGATTCGCCGTCCCCCAAGATCCGCCACGTCCGCCTCTTTTCAGGCTTTGTCTGCTCCGCCTGCGGAGACCTCACGCTTGCGCCCGGTTTTTAGGTCGCGCACTCGCCCTCGCCACGCTCCATGATATAGAGCGCGGTCTTGTCATAGTCAATGTAATACTCCAGATTGGCCTTGTTCAGCGGGCCCACGTCTGAGAACTCCTTGATGATGTCCTCAAACGGCTCCCGGCCAAGACGATGCGCAAAGTCCTTGAAGAGCTCCCCCTCCTGACGGCCGTCCCTGTAGAAGCGCAGGATGCGGAACACGGCCTCCGTGACCCGCTTGGCGGGAATCTTGCCGCGCGGCCGCACGCCAAACCGCACGTCCGCATTCTCGTGGCTGCCGCCAAGGAAAACCTCATAAGCCGGGATCTGACCGCCCATGGGCCCCTTGATGAACGCGCCGTGAAAGCCGATGTCCGAGACGTGATGGCGGCCGCAGCCGTTGGGGCAGCCGCTCATCTTGATGTGCATCTGTTGAATCAGCGGGTCCTCAAGCAGGCTCGCGTTGCCGTTCGGAGAGCGAACCGCGTCCGCCACCGCTTTGTTGAGACCCATTGACGATGTGATGCCGAGCTTGCAGCTGTCC
>JAAXGS010000053.1 GCA_012271225.1 Dehalococcoidia bacterium
CATCAGCATCGCGGAGCGGCTCCGCGCGATACCTGCCTTGCTCCTCATGCTGTTGGAGCGCAACCGGAGGCGCCCCGCGCTCCGGCGGCAGTCTCTCCATCACTGGCTGCGGGCGCACTGGCAATCGGAGCGCGCCATAACCGCGTTCTGGAACCTCATCGTCATCCCTGCGCTGAACGACGCGGCGGCAGACGTCTCGGCAAGCGCCGGGTTCATGCTCTTCCAGGAGGCGCTGCTGCGCAACCGGAACGGGGGCAACATCGGCTTCGCGAGAGCGGGCCTCTCCGCCATCATGGGCGACGCCGTACGGGAGCGGCTCACGAGTGCAGGCGTCAACGTGCTGATTGACAGGACAGCGGACGCGATAGCAGTGGAGGACGGGCGGGTTACCGGCATCCGTTTCACGGACGGGGAAACGCTGCCCGTGGACGCCTGCGTGAGCGCTCTGCCCCCGGACGCCCTGCTGCGCCTGCTGCCGGAGGAGTTGCGCAGGCATCCCGCCTTGGCTCCCGCCGCAACGCATACGTGGTCGCCCATCGTCAACCTGCACGTCTGGTATGACCGGCAGATCGCGGACTTCGAGTTCCTCGCCTTCGTGGACAGCCCCATCCAGTGGGTGTTCAACCGTACCGAGATCGCCGGACTGGAAGGACCCGGACAGTACGTCACCATCTCGCTGTCAGGGGCGTGGGAGTTCTGGCCGATGAGCAAGGACGCGCTTCGAGCCCTTTTCATCCCCGAACTCGCGCGCCTCTTCCCTGCCGCGAAGGACGCCGAGATTACACGATTCGTCATCGTCAAGGAGCAGCATGCGACGTTCCGCTCGCTCCCTGGCGCGCCGGACAACCGCCTGCCATCGATCACGCCCCTGCCCAACCTCTTCCTCGCGGGCGACTGGACGGCCACCGGATGGCCTGCAACGATGGAGAGCGCCGTCCGCAGCGGCAACCTCGCCGCCGAAGCCGTCGCACACATAAGAGACGCTCGATGAACACGCTCGTGCTTGCGCCGTTCTCCGACGACGGGATCGCCCGCCTCGCCGCGCTCGGCCGCGTGACGCACGAACCGTGGACCGAGACGCGCACGCTCTGGGACCCGGAGGAGCTGGGCGCGCGG